>NZ_JAVVLT010000013.1:0-17544 GCF_036224885.1 Marinobacter sp. OP 3.4 | reverse complement strand
CCGCGCCTTGCTCTCAAGGCCCTCAGTGGCTCAGTAGGCTAACGAATTACCCGGACGGGACACTAGGAGTCTGCGCGGCAGGTGTCGAGTAACCGGTTGAAGGCCCGGGCTTCCGATTCCGGGGGCTTGAGGTCGTACTTGATCAGAATTCGCACAAACCGGCTCACGTACTGGCACTCACCGGACGGCGGCATCCACTCGTCCGGCCCACGGCCACCCTTGCTGCGGTTGAGGCTCGCCTCCACGGGCCAGAGGTTGAGGGGATCGTTGGCAAACGCCTCCCGGCGCTCCCGGGGCCACTCACTGGCACCGTGCTCCCAGGCCCAGACCAGGGGCACCACATGGTCGATGTCGATATCGCCGGCGTTCTGGATGACCTCGCCGGTGAACGGCGATATCCAGCGACCGGTCACCACCCGGCACCGGTCCGCGTCGTCAAAGCGGACATTGGTGGTGGAGGTGGCAATCAGTGCCTCGGCACGACTGTCCTGGCAGTCGCCGTCTTCGTCGTCCCAGCCGTGGCCGAATGCGCTGCGCCGGTAGCCCTCATCCGCCGGGTCAGCGCTGGCAATACTCACCCCATCCGGCAATCGCCCGTCGGCGGCCAGGCAGGCGTCGAGACTGTCATGGGCGGTAAAGGTAGTGGTGCGCTCATACCAGGGGCTGTGCGGCGGATGACAAAGCCCCGAGGAAGACTGCTTGACGGTGGCCTGGGCCAGCACCGGGACAAGCCCGAGCAAAAGCGCAGCCACCAGGTTCCGACAGCGAACTGAAACCATGGACATTCCATATACAGCAGGTACAACAGAGGGCTACCTGATTGCTGCCCTCACCTGCGAGGCATTGTATACAAGTGTTCCGCCTGCGGTCATTGCTCCTTTGGTCAGACGTTCGAGGGAGCCAGTTGTGGAAAATAGAACGGAGCAGCATGGTCGGGAATTTCCCAACGCAACGGAGAGCGTGTACTGGTTTCGCTCAGCAATCCGTCATCCTTAAGCTGTTTAAGCAACCTTCGGGCATTTCGCTCATGCATGCCGGTCAGTTCGATGGCTTCTGAACGCGGCAGGCTTCCGTTAAGGAAAGCCGAGTACAGGATGGTGGCGGCAATCTCCTTCAGTCCTCCGGAAAGACCGACTACCCGATGATCATTCCGGGCCCTGATATAGGCTTCGATTCGCTGCTTCAGGCGCTGAAGCTCCAGCAATCCGGAAATATAGTTCACCTGATCCAGCGCCGTATCGAGAACAAACTGACAGAAACGGGCAAGCTCTCCTTCACTCAGATAACCGCGACCATCACTGCTACCCTGCCGGGGAAAATCCGCTCGCGCCAACAGGGTCCGATACTGTTCAGAGTCTCGGGCCAACCCTCTGCTCAAGCACCAGACCCCATAGCTTTCCAGCCCGGCAGCCTGCAAGGCAGCGTCAGTCCAGAGCCTGACCACACGACCATTCCCGTCCAGGAACGGGTGGACCCACAGGAACCGATGATGGGCACTGATCAGGGCAATCAACCGCTTGTCACCCTGATAGCGGGCAGAACCATACTCCTCGCAAAACCGGGTCATCATCTCATCCAGTGAGTCAGCAGCAGGCGGCACATGCTGTCCGATCTTCACGTCCCGTTTCCGCCATTGCCCGGGCTCAACGTATTCCATACGACTACCGCCATCACCCACTTCCCGGAGGGAATCTGGAACGCCTTCGTAGAAGCGTCGATGAAGCTCCAGAATAAAATGCGCGGAACAAACCTGATCGAGTGACGGTGACTGATCTCTGATCCAGCGTTGTACTTCAATATGAGCAACAGACTCGAGCTGGTAGTCCCGTTTAACCGGATCGTCGCTGAAATCACCGTGCTGCGCCTCACGGATCTCATGGGGCAGCGTCCTGTTCCCTTCGATCAGGTTGGAGTAATAGGAGTTGATCACCGCCATATGCTGACGAATCGTGTCAGCGCTCTCCGGCGCCAGCTTTCCATCCAATCTCGCAGCAGCACGGTTGAGTTCGGTGGCACGATCAGGAATACCAAAGCGGGCTAGCGCCTGGTCGCCAGGAATAAACGGACTGAAATCCAGAATTGAAGCCATTCTCGGGTCCATGCCGGAGCATTCGTATCCGGAGAGAGTGTTCTCATAACAATAAACACTTGTCCGGTTTAATGTCCAGTTTGGCCGATGACCGCCATTAACACAAGGCGTTATTTTTTAAGAATTTTAGAATCAAAAAAACAGAATACCTGATCGTAATCCGGAATATCTTGTCCGGTTTCATGTCCAGTTTAGTCAGAGGACGGTTCGAACCACCAGCCCGGCAACAGCGACCGGTTCGCCGGCTGCAGGAAGCGGTCGTCGATCAACCAGATCACGCCTTCGTCCTCCGGCGTGCGGATGACCCGGCCTGCGGCCTGGGCCACCTTCTGCAGGCCGGGGATGCGGTAAGTGTAGTCGTAGCCGGCGCCAAAGCGGGCGTCGAGCCGGGTCCTGAGCACATCATGCCAGGGGTCGAAGGGCGGCAGGCCGAGGGTGGCCACGAAGGCACCGATCAACTGGTCACCGGGCAGGTCGATGCCTTCACTGAACACACCGCCCAGCACCGCAAAGGCCACCGCCGGCTCGGGCTGGCGGAAGCCCGCCAGGAAGTTCGCCCGTTGCCCATGGCTCATGCCCGGCTGCTGGGCCCGCTGGGGCAGATCCGGAGCCCGGCTGGCCAGGGTCTCCGCTACCTGCCGCATGTACTGGAAACTACTGAAGAAGGCCAGGTAGTGCCCCGGGCGCGCCCGGAACTGGCTGGCGATAAGGTCGGCGATGGCCGCCAGCGAGGCCTCCCGGTCCGGCTTGCGGGTGCTGATGCGGGGCGTGAACCGTACCTTTAGCTGCCCGGCACTGAAGGGGCTGGGCAGCGAGGTGAATCGGCTGTCGTCCGGCAGCCCCAGCAGATCCCGGTGGTACACACCCGGGGTGAGGGTGGCGGAGAACAGCAGCACCGAGTCGGCCGCCGCAAAACGCGCCCGCAGGAAATCCGCCGGAATCAGGTTCTGTATGGTAACGCTGGCCCTGCCCCGCCCTGGCCGGTGGAACTCGCACAGGGAATGGTCACCGAACTGGTCCGCCAGCTTCAGGAAGGCCACGCTCTCGAACAGCAGTTCCTGCAGGGCCAGATCCGGCGGGTTGTCTGCCAGGTAGTCGGTCAGCGCGGATATCAGCCCCTGCAGGGCAGCCGGCAGACGGTTGGGGAGGCCGCCGAGAAACACCGGCTCGCTGCCCGCCGCTTCCTGTTCCCGCACCACGTCCTGCCAGGCCCTGGCCACCCGGTTCAGGGGCGACTTCAGGATTTTCGGCGCGGTCTTTTTCACCCGCAGCAGGCGTTGCTGGTCCAGCCGCACCGAGTACATGCCCCGGGCCCTGTCCACCAGGTTATGGGCCTCGTCCACCAGCACACTGGCCTTCCACTGGTTCTGGTTGACCAGGGCATGTAGCAGCGCACTCTGGTCGAACAGGCGGTTGACGTCGGCCACCACCACATCGCTCCAGCGGGCCATCTCCTGGGCCAGGAAGTAGGGGCAGATGTCATGGCCGGCGGCGATTGTCGCCAGCCGCTCCCGGGTCAGGGGTTCGCGCACCTGCGCCGCCTCTGCCCGGGCATCCGGCAGGCGGTCGAAGAAGTCCTTCGCCAGGGGACAGGAATCGCCATGGCAGGCCTTGTCCGGATGCTCGCAGGCGTCGTCCTTCGACACCAGCTCCAGGGTGCGCAGGGACCAGTGATCCGGTTCCGGCTGGGCCACACGCAGGGCGTTCATCCCATCAATGGCCAGTTGCCGGGTGGTGTTGCGGCAGGTGAGGTAGAACAGCCGGTCCTGGCCACCGGCGGGCATGGCCATCAGTGCCGGAAACAGGGTGCCCAGGGTCTTGCCCAGCCCGGTGGGTGCTTCCAGTAATAGGGTGCGGGACCTGACGGCATTGCGGTAGACGGTTTCCGCCAGCTGCCGCTGACCGGTGCGGAAATCCGCGAACGGGAACCGGATTTCACTCAGCCGCTGATCCCGCTGTTCACGATGGTGTTCCTCCTGTTCCGCCCAGTGTCTGTAGGCGTGACACAGGGCTTCCAGTTCCTGCCACAGTTCGTCCGCGGTGGCGGTTTCCGTGACCGGCGATTCCCTGTCCCGGGCAGTGTCGTAATAGACCAGCGACAGGGTGAGCTTGCGACGGCCTTCCTGTCGGCACAGCAACGCGCCATAGGCCCGCAACTGGGCCCGGTGCAGGGCACGTTGGTGTTCGCGGATACGGGACAGGTCGCCACGGTGGGTCTTGATCTCTTCCAGCAGGCCCTTGTGGGAGTTGTACAGGTCGGCGCGGCCGGAAAGCTCCAGCCCCAGGCATTCACCAGTGAGCAGGTACTCACTCTGGTAACCGTAACCGCGGCGGGACTGCACCGACTGATGGCCCGCGATGCCCTCTTCCGACGAGGGCGCCGGCGTGTATCGGAAATCCAGGTCGCCCCGCCGGGCGGCAAACTCACAGAGGGTGCGTACCGCGACCTTCACGTGCCCTCACCCTGCCAGCGCACGTAACAGACCCGTGCCGCGATGCCCTGGTGGTGGAAAAACGCCAGCCATCGCCGCTGGTGATCCTGCAGGCGGTCGCCGGGGCCCTTCACCTCAATCATTTCATAACGCCGGGCCGGGGCCTCCTCGTCGGGCAGGAAACGGATCAGGTCCGGAAAGCCGCTACGGTGCTCCTTCAGGTTGTGGAGCAGCCGCCGGAACAGCACCTCCAGGTGGTCGGCGGGAATGCAGTCCAGTGCCAGTTCCAGCAGGTCCTCGGTCACCACCAGCCAGTTGACGAACGGATTGGCGAGGCCCTGCTTGCGCTGGAAGGTGGCCATGATCGTCTGCCGATAGTCGCCCCGCAGTCGCTCGAAACAGCGTTCCAGACTTTCCCGGCGCCGGTCCACGAAATCCTCACGGGTCAGGTCCGCCGGGCCCACATGGAAGGGGTGGAAGAAGGCCCCCGGCACCGGGGCGAAGACCACATCCCAGCACAACAACCCGAACAAACCGTTGATCAGGGTATTTTCCACGTAGAAGACCGGCTGGTGGTCCTGCCACAGGTGCTGCTGGACGGCCACCTCCACCGGCAAACCCGTGTGGGGCAGGGTCACCAGGAATTCGTCCGGAGCGGGCTCGGCGGGCAGCTCCGGCACCGGTTGCCCCACCTTGCGGGCCACCCGCTTGAGGATGCGGGCCAGGCCCTGGGTCTCGGCATCGCTGAGTTCCATGGTGTGCCAGTCCCGGGCAATGGCCCAGGCCTCGTCAAAACGCTTCATTCGCTCCAGCAACCGCAGCTGTTTCAGCCGTGCTTCCCGGTGGGAGCTCTGCGACAGCACCGCCAGCGCCAGTTCCCGCTCGCCCTGGCGTTCCGCCTGCCGGCCCAGTTCCAGCAGTAATCGATCACGTCGACTGGCCAGCCAGGCATTGTCGGTGGGGGCCGGCACCTGCGGCCACACGTCACTGGCCAGCACGCCTTCATCCAACTGTTCCCGGCACTGGTGCATCACCAGGTAGCAATCCACCTCCTCACGGTGCTGGAACGCCCGGGGCTCGGGGGTGAAAGAGACTTCCTCATATTGCTGGTAACCCAGTTCCACCAGCACAAAGTCCGGCCAGCTCTGGCGCAGGTTGCCGAAGAACATCAGGCGGAGTCGGTCGAACAGGGACATATGGGGCAGGTGAACAACGGTATCCTGGTGCGCCGGCAGCCAGTCCGCAAGACAGACGGCCCCATCCAGGTGATCCGCCAGCACCGCCTTCATGCCAGCCTTGGGAAGCGCCCGGGGATGCCCGAGATCTGCCAGGGTGGTCGCAAACACTGGTCGCAGTTCCGCCAGGGTGAACAGGCGAAACAGGTCGTCAAGGCTCAAAAGATCCGCTGACTGCACCCATCCACCCGCTGCCAGTTCGGCAAGGGCGACGGTTTCCGGCTCCGGCAGCTCCGGGTAACTCAGCTTGTCGGTACGGAACAGCTCGCCGGTACGCATGATCATCCGGGTCAGCAGGGCCCGGGCGGACACCGACAGAGACCGGAAATCCGCCAGTCGACGTCGCTCGTCGGCCGTCAGCAGGTCGCCGTGGTGATCGTCCACCCAGTTCACCACGGTTTCCATGTTCTCCAGGTAGTACAGAGGGCTGGTCAGGTCCGCGGCCTGGGGTCGCAAATCCTGTCTTTCGGGGGTCTTCATCACTGACGGGGGCAACCTGTGGCGGATGGCATCAAGGCCCCAACTCTACGACGAGTCCAGGCAGGGCTCAAGGCATCTCAGGTGCCCTGTTTTGAGGATCAGATACCAAAATCCGCCCGCTGCAGGGTGACGCCGCCCACCTTCCATTCACTGTCCTTGCGGACCATGCGGTAGTAGGCGTCCCATAGCTTGCCCTCCGGCCCTTCCAGGCGCACCACCTGAATCTCGAACTCGTTGTGGGGAATGCGTTGTCCGAAACGGATGGACGCGGCCCGGTGAACCGGTGGATAGGCGTTCTGTACCACATAGAGCAGCATTTCGGGGGAACGCAGACGCCTCTGTATGCCCCGGGACGCATGGACCCAGGCGCCCAGTTCGTCATCGTTGGCAAAGGCTTCGATCTGGGTGAGGATGACGTCACGGATGGCCGCGTCCGTCTCGTCGGCCAGCGGCGAAACGGAGACCAGGGCGAGCAGACCCAGGGCCACCAGCAAAACCGGCAACCCGACATGGACAGTTCGTCGTCTTTTCGTCATCTTGGAGCCCTCCGCAGGGACCGACACTACCGGTGGATACGGTCGTGAGCCGACGATGGATGGACCAAACTGACTACTTCTTGATCAATTATAGACCGGCAACACAGACTACGCCCGAAACCCATTCAGCCAGGTCAATCGCCGGATCGGTTTTCCGGGGCCAGTTGCGGTAACCTGTGCAGTCAGGATTAATGACGTACCCATACCGGGAGCAAGATGACCACCGCCCACCTACAGCCCGGCTTCCACGCCATCCACGCCAACCACCTGGAGGACCTGCGCCGGGCGGTGGTGTACCTGTGCCGCCAGACCCCGGTACCGCCCCTGGACAGCGAAACCTTCCTGGTCCAGAGCAACGGCATCGCCCAATGGCTGAAGCTGGCCCTGGCCGAGAAACGCAGTGACGAGGGCGCAGACGGCGGGCTGGGCATTGCCGCCGGCATGGACTTCCTGTTTCCCGCCCGCTTTATCTGGCAGGCCTACCGGGCCGTACTGCCGGACGGCGAGGTGCCGGAGCAGTCTCCGTTCGACAAGCGCCGGCTGGTGTGGCGGTTTTATCGTCTGCTGCCGGAGCTGGTGCCCACGGACGAGGTATTCGCACCCCTGGCCCGCTTCCTGGAAGGCACGGATCCCGATCTGCGGGCCTTCCAGCTGGCGGAGAAGGTGGCGGACCTGTTCGACCAGTACCAGGTATTCCGGGCCGACTGGCTCAGCACCTGGGAGCAGGGCCGGGAGGTCATGATCACCGCCCGGGGCGAGGAAAAGCCTTTGGATGCGGAAACCCTCTGGCAGCCCCGGCTGTGGCGGGCCCTGGTGGCGGATGTGGGCGAGCTGTCCCAGACCAGCCGCTCCCGCATCCACACCCGGTTCGTGGAGGAGGGCGAGCGCCTGCAACGCCCTGCCCACCCGGAGCGGCTGCCGCAACGCATTGTGGTGTTCGGCGTATCGTCCCTGCCCCGGCAGGCATTGGAAGCCCTGCATGTGCTGAGCCGGTTCAGCCAGGTGGTGCTGTGCGTCCATAACCCCAGCCAGTTCTACTGGGCCGATATCATCAGCGACCGGGACCTGCTCAATGCCCAGCGCCGCCGGGGTCGCGAGCATCCCGTCCTGGCGAAGGTTGCCGACCCGGAACAGCTCCACCAGCACGCCAACCCGCTGCTGGCTGCCTGGGGCAAGCAGGGCCGGGATTACATCCGGCTGCTGGACGAATTTGATAACCCGGAGGAATACCAGCACCGGTTCCAGACCCCGGACCAGAAGATCGACATCTTCTCCGAGCACGGTGACCCGGCCCAGCCCCGACTGCTGCACCAACTGCAGAACGACATCTACAACCTGACGCCCCTGCAGGAAATCCGCGAGCAGCAGCGCACCTTGGACCCGGCCACGGACCACTCCCTGGCCTTCCACGACGCCCATAGCCCCCAGCGCGAGGTGGAAATCCTCCACGACCAGTTGCTGGCCGCCTTCAACGCCGACGCCACCCTGCGGCCCCGGGACGTGATCGTGATGGTGCCGGACATCAACGTGTATGCGCCCCATATCCAGGCGGTCTTCAGCCGTTACCAGGCCGGCAGCACCCGCTATATCCCGTTCACCATTTCCGACCAGGGCCAGCGCCACCACGAACCGGTGCTGATTGCCCTGGAAACCCTCATGGGCCTGCCCCGCAGCCGCTTTGCGGTGAGCGAGATCATCAGCCTGCTGGAGGTGCCGGGCATCCGCCAGCGTTTTGGCATCGGCGAGGACGAGATCCCCCTGGCCAGGCGCTGGGTGGAGGGGGCCAATATCCGCTGGGGCCTGAACCGCCAGCAGCGGGAGACCCTGGAACTGCCCGGCGACCTGGCCCGCAACACCTGGCAGTCGGGCCTGCGGGCCATGCTGCTGGGCTATGGCATGGGGGACGATGAGCCCTGGGCCGATGTGGAACCCTATGCCGAAATCGGCGGCTTGCAGGCCAGTCTGGCGGGCCGGCTGTCGGACTTTGTCTCGCAGCTCGAGAACCTGTGGAGCGCCTTGCAACAGCCTCGCACGCCGGCCGCCTGGGAAGCCCTGTTCTCGGACATGCTGGCGCAGTTCTTCGAGGACCTGGAAGGCCACGACCTGCTGTTGCTGAACCGCTTCCGCCGCCACCTGGAACAGTGGCTGGAGGACGCCCTGGCCGCCGGCCTGCAGGACACCCCGCTGCCCCTGAACATCGTCAAGGATGTGCTGCTGGATGGCCTGGACGAAGGCGGCCTGAACCAGCGCTTCCTGGCGGGCAAGGTCAACTTCGCCACCCTGATGCCCATGCGGGCCATCCCCTTCCGCAAGGTGTGCCTGCTGGGCATGAACGATGGCGACTACCCCCGTTCCCGACCGCCGGTGGACTTCGACCTGATGGCCAACGACTACCGGCCCGGCGACCGCTCCCGGCGGGAAGACGACCGCTACCTGTTCCTGGAAGCGCTGCTGTCCGCCCGGGAGCAGCTCTACATCAGCTGGGTGGGCCGCAGTATCAGGGACGACTCGGAACGGCCCGCGTCGGTACTGGTCAGCCAGCTGCAGGACCATCTCGACAGCCTGTGGCAGGTGGCCGGCCACCCGGACCAGCACGTCACCCGCGCCCTCACCACCGAACACCCATTGCAGCCCTTCAGCCGGGCCTATTTCCCCCAGGCCAACGGACAGCAACCGGAACCGGACAGCCCGCCGCGCCCCCTGGAGGATATCCTGCGGGAGCGCCACCTGTTCACCTATGAACAGGAGTGGCGCAGTGCCCATGGCCGCGGCCCGGATGAGTCTGAACAGGCGGCCCTGCCCTGGCAGCCACCGGAGGAGCCCATCACCTTCGCGGACCTGGCCGCCTTCCTCAAGCGCCCCGTCGAGACCTTCTTCCAGCGACGGCTACAGGTGCGCTTTGAAGGGGTGGACGCCGACGACACCGACAACGAGAACTTCGACCTCAACGGCCTGGACCGCTGGCGCCTGGACAACGAACTGATTGGCGAGGCGGTGCTGAAGGCGGAGGATGACGACGAATTCCAGCACCGCATCCACACCACCCTGGACCGTATGGCCCGCCGGGGCGACCTGGGCATGGGCCTGACCGAGCACCGGTTGCGCTCGGAGCTGGCCGAACGCCTGCCGGACCTGCATGGTCGCTACCGGCAGGCCCTGACCGAATGGCCGGAAGCACTGGCGGAGCCCGTCACCTTCCAGCTTACCGCTACCGGCGACCTGGGTTCGGTGGAACTGCTGGATCTGATCGACGGCCTGCGCGCCGGCCCCGGCGGCGAATTCTGCCGACTGGTGGTGTCCCGCTCCAGCCTGCTGTCCGGCTCCGGCAGTACCCGCAAGGTGCGCTACGCCAACCTGATGGCCGACTGGGTGATCCACCTGGCCGGCCAGCTCACTGAAACGCCGTTCACCACACTGATCCTGGGCAAGGAGGAAAAGCGCAACATTACCTTCCGGCCCCTGCCCCCGGAGCAGGCCCGAACGCACCTGGAAGCGATTCTGAACGGCTGGATGCAGGCCACCACCCGGGCCCTGCCCCTGCACTGCGAGGCCGCCTTCGCCTGGATCTACAGTTTCTACCAGAGCAAGAAGTACCGGGCCGATCACGACCGGGCTATAGAAGACGCCATTACGGCCTATGACACCGCCCTGCAACGGGACACCGGCTACCTGCGCAGCGCCTTCGAGACCCCGGAACAACTGGTGAACGAAGCCTTCGAGGGCTGGCTGCATCAGCTCTACCTGCCGCTGTGGGAAGCGGAGCAGGACAAGACGGCCGCGGAACAGATCGGGGGAGACGCATGAGCCAGCGCAGCACCACCCTCAACCCGCTGACCCTGACCCTGAACGGCAGCACCCTGATCGAGGCCAGCGCCGGCACCGGCAAGACCTTCACCATCGCCATCCTCTACGTACGGCTGGTGCTGGGCCATGGCCAGCCGGAAGGCAGCCCGCTCAGCCCGGGCATCGACCCGCCCAACCTGCTGGTGGTGACCTTTACCGAGGCCGCCACCAAGGAGCTGCGGGACCGTATCCGCGCCCGTCTGACCCAGGCGGCGGAGGTGTTCTCGGACGCGGCGGACGACACCAACCCGCCCCCGGAAACCGCCCTGATCTACCAGTTGCGGGACGAGAGCTATCCGGACCCGGCCACCTGGCCCGCCTGTCGCAAGCGCCTGCTGCTGGCAGCGGAATGGATGGACGAGGCCGCCGTGTCCACCATCCACGGCTGGTGCCACCGCATGCTCAGCGAGCACGCCTTCGACAGCGGCAGCCTGTTCCGCCTGACCCTGGAAACCGACCAGACCGAACTGCTGGACGAGGTGGTGCGGGACTACTGGCGCACCTTCGCCTACCCGCTACCGCCCGCACAGATGGAGGAAATCCTTGGCCACTGGAAAACCCCGGGAGACCTGCGTAAATCCGTCCGCAACCTGCTGAACGACAGCCAACGGCTGCAATCGCCGGGCGCCGACATCCAGGGCGCCATCGAACAAGCGGTGCGGAAACGCCGTGAACGCTCCGATGACCTCAAGGCCCTGCCCTGGTCCCAGTGGAAAGACGAGGTGATCGACTTGCTGGAGGGCCTGGGCAAGCGACTCCATGGCAGCAGCCGCAAGTCCATGGTCACCGCCTGGGACAACCTGCTGGCCTGGGTGGACTCGGATAACCTGCTGCCGGACGGGCTGGACAAGGCCGGCCTGAAGAACCAGACCCCGGAAGGCCTGGCGGAAAAAGTGAAAGGCGATGGCCCATTGCCCGAACATCCGGCCTTTGACGCTGTTGCCGAGCTGATGGCCTTCAGCGCGGACCTGCCCAGCACCCGGGCGGACATCCTGCGCCACGCCAGCCACTGGGTCAGCCAGCGCCTGGAATCGGAGAAGCAGAAGCGCTCGGAGATGGGCTTCGACGACCTGCTGACCCGGCTGGACGACGCCCTGCAAGGCCCCCGGGGCCCACAACTGGCCGCCACCATCCGCCGCCAGTTTCCCGCCGCGCTGATCGACGAGTTCCAGGACACGGACCCGGTGCAATACCGCATCTTCGACCGTATCTATCAGGTGGCGAACACCGACACCTGCCTGCTGATGATCGGCGACCCCAAGCAGGCCATCTACGGCTTCCGGGGCGCGGACATCCATACCTACCTGGAGGCCCGTCGGGGTGTTCAGGACCGTACCTTCACCCTGGGCCGCAACTTCCGTTCATCCCAGGCCATGGTGGAGGCGGTTAACCGAGTGTTCCAGCATGGCGACCAGCATGCCCGGGACGGCGCCTTCCTGTTCGGCAAGGGGGACACCACACCCCTGCCCTTCCAGCCGGTGCGGGCCAACGGCACCAAACGCACCTGGACAGTCAACGGCGAGGCCCGGCCCAGCCTGAGTTTCTGGACCCTGGAAAGCGAGGACGACAAGCACCCGGCCAAGGGCACGGCGACCGATCGGGTAGCCGATACCTGTGCCAGCGAGGTAGCCCGCCTGCTCACCCTGGGCCAGGCGGGACAGGCCGGCTTTGCCGCCAACGACAACCCCGCGGACCTGGACCCCGTGCGCCCCGGCGATATCGCCATCCTGGTCAATAACCGTAACGAGGCCGCCGCCGTTCGCGATGCCCTGCGCCAGCGGCGCATCCGCAGTGTCTACCTGTCGGACCGGGATTCGGTGCTCACCTCCCCGGAAGCCCAGGAAATCCTGTGCTGGCTGCGGGCCTTCGCCGAGCCCCGGCAACTGGCCCTGGCCCGGGCCGCGCTGGCGACGCCGACACTGGGCCTGCCCTGGTCCGACCTGGACCGGTTGCTCACCGACGAGATCGCCCTGGAGCGGGAAATCGAGCGTTTCATGGGCTACCAGCAGCAATGGCAGAGCCAGGGCGTACTGCCCACCCTGCGCCGGTTCCTGATGGACTTCCAGGTGCCCGGCCGGCTGCTGCAACGCCCGGACGGTGAGCGGCGGCTTACTGACATCCTCCACATCGCCGAACTGCTGCAGCAGGACAGCCTGCAACTGGACGGCGAGCACGCCCTGGCGCACCACTACACCCAGATCCTGCGGGCCGCCGACACCGAGGACGAACACCGCACCCTGCGCCTGGAGAGCGACGCCGGGCTGGTGAAGGTGATCACGGTACACAAGTCCAAGGGCCTGGAATACCCGCTGGTGTTCCTGCCCTTCGGCACCGCCTTCCGCGCCCAGGACCAGAAGCAGGCCTTCGTGCGCTACCACGATGACAACGGCCAGCTAATCACCGTGTTCGACCCGGAAACGGACGACGTCAATCGCGCCGACCGGGAGCGCCTCGGGGAGGATATCCGCAAGCTCTACGTGGCCCTGACCCGGGCCCGCCACGCCACCTGGGTGGGAGCCACGGCCCTGTCCGACTGGCACCTGAGCGGCCTGGGCTACCTGCTGGATGCCCGGGGCGAGGCCAGCGGCGAGCTGGGGCCGCGCCTGCACACCCTGGCGGAAGGCCATCCGGAAATCACCGTTACCCCCCTGCCGCAGGCGGAGCAGACCCACTACACCGAGGACGCCCCGGAAACCCTGGGCCCGGCGCTGATCTCCACCCGCGAGGCCCGGGAAGACTGGTGGATAGCCAGCTACTCCTCCATCGAATACAGCGGCCTGAGCGGCACGGGCATCCCCTTTGTGGACGAGGTGGAAGACGCCGAAGCCCAGAACCTGCTGGAGGAAAGCCGCCAGCCGGCGGAGGAAACCAGCGCGCCACCGGCAGCCCGCAACCAGCACCACTTCCCGAAGGGGGCCGGCCCCGGCACCTTCCTCCACGAACTGCTGGAATGGTGCACCGCCCAGGGCATGGCCGAACTTGCCGACGACCCGGCGCTGCTGCGGGACCAGCTCGCCCGCCGCTGCCGTACCCGGGGCTGGAGCGACTGGGTAGAGCCCCTGGAGCAGTGGCTGCTGGCCCTGATCACACAGCCGTTGCCCCTGGACCGGGATGGCCGGGAAAGCGCCAGCCTCGCCGACCTCGCCAGCCTGCGACCGGAGCTGGAATTCTGGTTCGAGAGCCGCAATGTCTCGACCCGCCGGCTGGACGCCTTGGTCACCCGCCACACCCTGAACGGTGCCGACCGCCCGGCGGTGGACGACCAACAATTCAACGGCATGGTGAAGGGCTTTATCGACCTGGTGTTCGAACACGAAGGCCGCTATTACGTGCTGGACTACAAGTCCAACACCCTGGGGGAGGACGACAGCGCCTACACCCGACAGGCCATGGGGGAGGTGATCCTGGAGAAACGCTACGACCTGCAGTACGTGCTCTACCTGCTGGCCCTGCACCGGCTGCTGAAAGCCCGGTTGCCGGACTACGACTACGACACCCATATCGGCGGCGCCGTATACCTGTTCCTGCGAGGTATCGAGGCCCCCTCCGCCGGGGTATTCGCCGACAAGCCACCCCGGGCGCTGATCGACGCCCTGGATGCCCTGTTTGATGGGGACGCGGACAGGGGGGAAGCGGCATGAGTCGCAAGCGCAACAACGACCAGCAGTTCTCCCTGGATCTGGACGAGTCCACGGAAGTCACTGTTCCGGAGCAGGCGGAAGCTCATCATGACGCTGAGCCTCCCGTGGATGTCACGGCCCCGTTCGCCGACCTGGACGCCATGGAACACCTGCTGGCCAACTGGCAGTCGCAGGACTGGATACGACCACTGGACCGGGAATTCGCCCACCTGATCCGCACCCTGAGCGAGGAACAGGGGGAACATCCCCAGCCGCTACTGATCCTGCTGGCGGCCCTGGTGTCCCATCAGGTGGGCCGGGGCCACGTCTGCATTGATCTCGCCACGTTGCTGGGGGATGCCAGCCAGACCCTGTCGCTGCCGCCGGAAGACCCCGTAAACCGAGTCGCCGCGGACGAGCCGGCGCTGCCGAGACCGGATCAGCTACTGGCCCGGATCAGTCTGGACGAGTGCCACCAGGTTCTGGCCTCATCCGGCGCCGCCAGCCAGGGTGCTCTGCCCACGCCGCTGGTGCTGGACGGCAATCGCCTCTACCTGCGTCGCTTCTGGCGCTACGAGCAGCGTATTGCCGATGGCATCCGCCAGCGGCTGGATCAGCCCTCATCGCTGGCGGATACCGCCTCCCCGGAGGCCCGGACCCTGCGCACCGCCCTGGACACCCTGTTCCCGGCCCGGGATGACGTGGATTACCAGAAACTGGCCTGCGCCCTGGCCGCCCGCAACCGCTTTGGGGTGATCACCGGCGGCCCCGGTACCGGCAAGACCACCACCGTGGTCAACCTGCTGGCGGCGTTGCAGGCCGTCGCCGGAACCTCGCCGCAAAGGCAGGGGCGCAAGTACCGCATCCGCCTGGCGGCTCCGACGGGTAAAGCAGCCGCACGCCTCAACGAATCCATCGGCGGTGCCGCCAGCCGGTTGCCACTGGCACAACTGCCCGGCCAGATCGGCCAGGACGACATCCCCACCCGGGTCACCACCCTGCACCGGCTGCTGGGCAGCCGCCCGGACTCCCGTCAGTTCCGCCATAACCGGGACAACCCGCTGCTGGTGGATATCCTGGTGATCGACGAGGCCTCTATGGTGGACGTGGACCTGATGGCCTCGGTGATCGACGCCCTGCCCGCCAGCGCCCACCTGATCCTGCTGGGGGACCGGGACCAGCTCGCCTCGGTGGACGCCGGCGCGGTACTCGGGGAACTTTGCCAGCGCGCCGGACCCGCCCATTACACGACCGCGACGGCAGACTGGCTGACCGCCGTCACCGGGATGCAGGTACCGGAATCCCTACTGGATGAAAACGGCAGCGCCATGGACCAGGCGGTGGCCATGCTGCGCAAGAGCTACCGATTCCAGGAAGACAGCGGCATCCGCAAGCTGGCGGATGGGGTGAACAGCAACGCCCTGGACGACGCCCTGCTGGCCAAGGCACGCAGCGGTGGATTCGAGGATGTGGCCATACTTCCCGCCGGCCCGACGCCCGAGGACACCCAGCGCCTGGTCTGCCACCATGCCGTTACCGGTTCACCCACGACCTTCCACAACCGGGGCGAGGACCGTCAGATGAATGATCAGACGTTGCCACCGCCCACCGGCTACCGACACTACCTGACCCGCATGCGGGACCAAGGCCTGGATGCCGGCAGCCCCCGGGAGGACTGGGACAAACTGGCCCGGCAGGTACTGGCGGACTTTGCCGATTTCCAGGTGCTTTGTGCCCTGCGCAAGGGCCCTTGGGGCGTGGAAGGCCTGAACGAGCACATTGCCCAGCAACTGTTAAGCGAAAAGCTGATCCCCCGGGCCGAAGGCTGGTACGCCGGGCGCCCGGTGCTGGTCACCGGCAACGATTACAACCTGGGGCTGATGAACGGTGACATCGGCATCACCTTCAGCCTGCCCTGGGACAAAGATGAGGATGGCCAGCCAAAGCCCACCTTGCGGGTCGCCTTCCCCGCCAGCGACGGTACTGACAGCATCCGCTGGATCTCCCCCAGCCGCCTGCAGCAACTGGAAACCGTCTACGCCATGACGGTCCACAAGTCCCAGGGCTCGGAGTTCACCCACACCTGCCTGATCCTGCCGGACCGACTCAGCCCGGTGCTGACCCGGGAACTGGTCTACACCGGCATCACCCGGGCAAGGCACTGGTTCAGCCTGATCGCGGAGGATGAAACCGTGCTGAAGGAAAGCGTGGCCCAGCGGGTGGTGCGGGCGTCCGGGCTGGCGCAGCGATTGTGGGAGTGAGCAGCCCAGGTGATGGCAATGTTTACCCCCGGTAGAGGATAACGCCCGTTTTATCCTCTACAGGGGATAGATCACATCGGCGCTGAATCCTTTATACTCAACCCCCCTTTCCAGAAAACCAAAAACACGACAATTCAGGAGAACCAACCATGACCATCAGACTCAACGACCAGGTAGCCATCGTCACCGGTGCCGGCGGTGGCCTGGGCCGCTGTCATGCCCTTGCCCTGGCTGCCCGTGGCGCCAGGGTTGTCGTCAATGACCTGGGCGCCGAGCCGGCGGAAGCTGTCGCGGAAGAGATTCGTGCCGCTGGCGGCGAGGCCATCAGCCACGCCTGTTCCGTGTCGGATTTTGCGGCGGTGGAAAGCATGGTCGGCAAGGTGATGGACCAGTGGGGCCGGATCGACATCCTGGTGAACAACGCCGGTATCCTGCGGGACAAGACCTTTGCCAAGATGGACCTGGACGACTTCTCCACCGTGCTGGATGTACACCTGATGGGGTCCGTGAACTGCACCAAGGCGGTGTGGGAGATCATGCGCAACCAGCAGTATGGCCGCATCGTGATGACCACCTCGTCGTCCGGCCTGTTCGGCAACTTCGGCCAGTCCAACTACGGCGCCGCCAAACTGGCGCTGGTGGGCTTCATGCAGACGCTGGCCCTGGAAGGCGGCAAGTACAACATCCGGGTGAACTCCCTGGCACCCACCGCCGCCACCCAAATGACCGAAGGCCTGATGCCCCAGGAAGTGCTGGACAAGCTGAAGCCGGAAACCGTGTCCCCGGGCGTGGTCTTCCTGTGCTCCGAGGACGCCCCGACCCGCACCATCCTGGCCGCCGGCGCCGGTTCGTTCGAGACCGCCCATATCACCCTGACCAAGGGCGTGTACATCGGTGACGACGAAGACGCGGCCGACCAGATCGCGGCCCGTTTTGCCGAGATTTCCGACCGCACCGGCGACCAGGTGCCCGGCATGGGCGGCGCCCAGGGCCAGCAGGAAATCACCAACCTGATGGAAGCCCACAACAAGGGCTGATACCACCAGGG
>NZ_JAVVLT010000012.1:0-17994 GCF_036224885.1 Marinobacter sp. OP 3.4 | reverse complement strand
GGGGCATGGTTGTCCTCTGAAATCATCAGGCGACAACTACGCTGACACATAGGGAGGGTCTGCTCTGACAGATCTTGTGATAACTAGCTAGTCAGCGAACGCGATCGATCCGACACAAAGCGAAAGAGCTCACGGACCGATAGGACTCGCTTCAAGCAACCCATTGCCGGCGACATTATGGATCACAAGAGAGTCATAGCCACGGTAATTTCCCTCTCTGGCCTCGTCGGTCAGCCAGATGAGCCAGTCCTCATGGCCATCGTTGTCTACGTCTGCTCTGGCCACCACCTCAAGCTGGATGTACCAGTCATCAGATTCCAACGTGACAGTGTTGTCGTCCACCTGGACAGGTAACTCGCCCGATATCTCAGCAAGAGTATGATAATGACTGGACGCTGGTCCCAGCGATGATCGGAAGCTGCGCAGATCGAGCCTATTGCGTAACACCTCTCCTGCGGGTACATCAGGACGGTACGGCTGCTGCACCGGCGCAGCAGACTTTAAGGCTTGCAAGGTATCGCAGACTCTGTAGTCCGCTAAATGACTGCGATTCTCAACGCCTTCCAAAACATCGGCTTTTCTTCGGAGCTCCAGATACTCCCGGCAGCTGTGCGCAGTTGCCCCATCGCTGAACTGGAGCGATGGGCGAGACTCCGTCATGACTTCGTCATAGTTGTTCAGCTCTCGGGTAAACGCTCCAAAGTCATCTCCGCCAGTATCTGTTCCGCTTGCTGAACAAGCTGATACCAATAACAATGTTGTTAAACCAAAGACACTTGTCCTCATGGCAAAATCCTTTCCAGTAGATCTGCTTCCTTATTCCGCCTGGTCGGATAGGCATCCTTGAAGTCCCGGAGTTCTTCTACAGTGCGCTTCCAATCCTGAGAGGTCACCGCATCCCAAAAACCCGGTGTTTTAATACTCAGCCCGGTTCCATATTGGAAAGCCACCGAAGCGATTACCGTTTGAGCCTCTTCGGGAAGAGTAGAGAATGCAACTTTATTCGTGTTGTTTGGCGCTCCAGCGTACAAGCTCTGCAATTGACGGACTTGACCAGCCTTTACGGCTTTGTCGATAACCTCCGCCTCCATCGGAGTAATGGTCAGCGGATTATTCGTCAGAAATCTGCTTGCTTGAACACTTTTTATCGAAAGGTAAGGTTTGAGTTTCGTGATCAAAGGCTGGGACAGTCCAAGGCGTTGAAGGTCAGCTTCATTCCTTTGGCCAAGATCAAATCCCGTCGCGACCGTAACACCACTGTTACTACCACCAGGGTTTGGAACATAGGCCTTTAATACACGCCCACCTTCAAGATCACTAATGAAAGAATAATCAATATTTAACGACATTCTACAAACCTCTCCTTGGCCAATAAATCCTATTGATGTGGCAGGCGAACCAGCCCTGCAGTTCCATGCTACGGCTGTTCACCTAGGAGGATAGAGTAAGCCAGCCACACCTAGAAAAGAAACCGTAGTGGCGATAACTTGAGCCAGTCCTCACTCTGACCAAACCACCTCTGCAACCTTCCCCCACACTTCCTCAAACTCCGCCGAAGGTAACCGGCTGAAGCCGGAGCGGATGTAGCGCTGGATTTTCCCCTCCACCACCGTCATCACCCAGTCCGCCGCGCGGTTGGCGGTGGGTTGGGGGCGCAGGCCCTGGCGGATGTCACCTTCCTTGAGGATCTGGCGGACCTGGGTTTCCAGCCGATCAAAGAACTGACTGGCGCGTTTGCGCAGGGCTTCGTTCTCGCCGCTGAGGGCTTCGCCGGTGAGCACGCGGCACAGGCCCGGGTTGCGCTCGGCGAACACCAGAACCAGTTGGGTGAGCTGTTGCAGGCGTACCTGTGCATCTTCCTGCTCCTGCAGGATGCGCTGGCAGCGTGTAAACACGGTGTCCTCGGCAAACTCGATCAGCGCCTCGAACATCTTGCGCTTGCTGGGGAAGTGACGGTACAGGGCGGCCTCGGTGACGCCCACGGCCCTAGCCAAGCCGGCAGTGGTGATGCGGGCTCCGGGGTCCGTTTCCAGGATCTCCACCAGGGCCTGGAGGATGGCGTCGCGACGGCTGGGTTTCTGGTTGGTCATGACAGGACTACAGCGCTCTGATTTGATTATTGATTGGTAATGTTCGGGTGATGGGGAGATTCTACAGGGATCGGTGGGAATTTTGTTTGAAGGTGGGCAGGAAAACAGAGGATGTTCCGGTGTTAAGCCCCTCGCCCTTGACGGGAGAGGGGTTGGGGAGAGGGTGGAGCGGACGACTCCCAAGCTATACTTCTGGCGCCCCGCGGGCGCTCCCCCTCTCCCTGGCCCTCTCCCTCGTTGGGGAGAGGGGATATACGACGCTAACTGGGTAGCAGGGGCGAATCGTCCTCAAAAAAACGTGCCATCAATGGGCGAGGACGCGCTGGCGTAGGCCTTCTTGGGCATGCGGCCGGAGAGGTAGGCCTCGCGGCCGGATTCGATGGCCAGTTTCATGGCGTGGGCCATGCGGATGGGGTCCCGCGCGGCGGCGATGGCGGTGTTCATGAGTACGCCGTCACAGCCCAGTTCCATGGCGATGGTTGCGTCGGAGGCGGTGCCGACACCGGCGTCCACCAGTACTGGCACGTTGGCGTTCTCGACGATCAGGCGGATGTTGTAGCGGTTCTGGATGCCCAGCCCGGAGCCGATGGGGGCGCCCAGGGGCATGATGGCGATGCAGCCCATCTCTTCCAGGCGCTTGGCCAATAGCGGGTCGTCGGAACAGTAGACCATCACCTGGAAGCCGTCGTTAATCAGTTCCTCGGCGGCCACCAGGGTTTCGGTCATGTTCGGGTAGAGGGTTTTCTCCTCCCCCAGCACTTCCAGTTTCACCAGGTTGTGGCCATCCAGCAGTTCCCGGGCCAGCTTACAGGTGCGTACCGCATCCTTCGCGGTGAAGCAGCCGGCGGTGTTCGGCAGGATGGTGTACTTCTCCGGCGATATCACGTCCAGCAGGTTGGGCTCGTCCGGGTTCTGGCCCAGGTTGGTGCGGCGTACCGCCACGGTCACGATCTCGGCGCCGCTGGTCTCGATGGCATGGCCGGTTTCGGTGAGGTCCCGGTATTTGCCGGTCCCCACCAGCAGGCGGGACTGGTAGACCCGGCCCGCGATCTCGAGTGGCTTGTCTTCCGGCAGCGGTGTCTGGCTCTGGTCAGTCATTGGATTCCTTGGGGGTATTGGTCAGTAAACAGGCGCGGGAACGGGGTGGCGGATCAGCCGCCGCCAATGGCGTGGACCACCTCGACACGGTCGCCGTCGCTCAGGCGAAAGTCGCCGTGCCGGCTGCGGGGCACGATATCCTCGTTCACTTCCACCGCCAGCCGCTTGCCGGCAAGGCCGAGGTCGTCAATCAGCCATTGCAGGGTGGCCTCGTCGGGCAGTTCCCGGGCATCACCATTGAGTACTACGTTCATAGGGACCTCATCTTCACTCGGGCCGGCGCAAGGCCGCTGCCACCAGCACGGCCCACCCCACCATGAAGCAGACGCCGCCGATCGGCGTGACCGGCCCCACCCAGCGGATATCGGTCAGCACCAGAAGGTACAGACTGCCGCTGAACAGCAGGATACCGGCCAGGAAAAAGCCACCGGCGACACCCAGTAACCGGCGCGACAGGCCGGTGGCGGACAGCAGCGCTACCAGTACCAGCGCTATCGCATGGTACATCTGATAGGTGACGGCGGTCTGGAAAACTTCAAGGCCCCGTTCGCCCACCATGCCGCGCAGGCCATGGGCACCAAAGGCCCCGGCCATAACTGCCAGCAGGGCAATCAGGGCGCCCACCGCCAGCCAGTAGCGACTCAGGGATGGCTGGGTGTGTTCAGCATTCACAGTGGATCTTCTCGTCGGTGTCCAGGTTCATCAGGGTAAGGCGGCCACCCCAGACACAACCGGTATCCAGGGCGATATACCGGTCACTGCCGGTTTCCCCTTCCAGGGCGGCCCAGTGGCCGAACAGCACCCGCACATCATCCGCCCTCGGGAAGCTGAACCAGGGGGCAAAGCCCTCCGGCGATTGGCCGGCGGATTCCTTGGTGGCCAGTTCCAGGGTGCCGTCTTCGGCGATAAAGCGCATGCGGGTGAAATAGTTGGTGATCATGCGCCAGCGATCCATACCCTGGAGGTCGTCCCGCCAGCATTCCGGGTAGTTGCCGTACATCTGGCGGAAGTAGGTTTCCACATCGGGACCGCGAAGCACCGCTTCCAGTTCCCCGGCCAGGGCTGCGGCCTTTTCCGCGCTCCAGATATGGGGCAGGCCGGCATGGGACATCACCAGGTTGCGCCCGGGGTCATGGATGCAGATGTTCTGCTGCAACAGCCATTGCAGCAGCTCATCGTGATCCGGCGCGTCCAGGATATCCTGCAAGGTGTCCTTCCGCTTGATGCTGTGGCCGCCGAGTGCCACCGCCAGCAGGTGCAGGTCGTGGTTGCCCAGTACCACCACGGCGGAGCTGCCCAGGCTCTTCACATAACGCAGGCTTGCCAGGGAGGACGGCCCCCGGTTGATGATGTCGCCGGCCACCCAGAGGCGGTCCCGGGACGGGGAAAAATCCACCTTGTCCAGCACATCCAGCAACCGGTCGTAACAACCCTGGATGTCTCCAATGGCGTAGTCAGTCATGGTCAGCCTCGTTTGTGGTATCCGCCTGTGGCCGGTTCCCGGTCAGGTAGTCGGCAATGGCCACGTACTCCGGCAGCCCCAGGTTCTCCGGACGCAGGCAGTCGTTGATGCCCAGATTCTGCAGCTCCTCCGCGCTCACCAGGTTACCCAGGGACTTGCGCAGGGTCTTGCGGCGGGCGCTGAAGGCGGTACGCACCACCTGTTGCAACATGGCCAGGTCTCGCGCCGGGTGCGGCAATGTCTCATGGGGCACCAGGCGGACAATGGCGGAATCCACCTTGGGCGCCGGCTTGAAGGCCCCGGGGCCCACCTCAAACAATGGCTGAACCTTGCAGAAATACTGGGCCATGATACCCAGCCGGCCGTAGTTGTTGTCCCCCGGACCCGCCGCCAGTCGCTGCACCACTTCCTTCTGCAGCATGAAGTGCATGTCCTTCACCACCCCGGCCTGTTCCAGCAGGTGGAAAATCAGGGGCGTGGAGATATTGTAGGGCAGGTTGCCCACGATGCGCAGGGGGCCGTTGCCCGCCAGCTCGCTGAAATCGAACTTCAGGGCATCCGCCTCGCGGATACGGAACTCCGGGTAGTTGAAGAACTTGGTGCGCAGTATCGGGATCAGGTCCCGGTCCAGCTCCACCACCTGCAACCGCGGATTCACCGCCAGCAGTTCCTCGGTGAGGGCGCCGAGCCCCGGGCCGATCTCCACCAGGTTGTCGTCAGCCTGAGGGTGAATGGAGCGCACGATCCGCTCAATCACTCCCGGATCGTGGAGGAAGTTCTGCCCGAACCGCTTGCGGGCCTGATGACCGGCACTTTTACTCAAGAGGGTGTCCCTGTCTGTTGCGCGTGTTCACGACGGTACCGGGCCATCTGCTCACCCACGCGGATGGCCGTGTGCAAGCTGCCCGCGTCCGCCCTGCCGGTGCCGGCCAGGTCCAGGGCGGTGCCATGGTCCACGGAGGTGCGCACGATGGGCAGACCCAGGGTGATGTTCACCGCCCGGCCAAAGCCCTGAAACTTGAGCACCGGCAACCCCTGGTCGTGGTACATGGCCAGGGCGGCGTCGGCGTCGTCCAGCCAGTGGGGCGTGAACAGGGTGTCTGCCGGCAGCGGGCCGGTCAGGGTGATGCCTTCCTGCCGGAGCTGGTCCAGGGTGGGTTCGATGACCTCGATCTCCTCCCGCCCCAGGTGGCCGCCTTCGCCGGCGTGGGGGTTCAGCCCCGCCACCAGGATACGGGGATGGCGGATGCCGAAATAGGTCTTCAGGTCCTGGTTGAGGATGCGTGTGACCTGACGGATGCGCTCCGGCGTAATAGCGGCGGGTACGTCCTTCAGGGGCAGGTGCGTGGTGACCAGGGCCACCCGCAGTTCCTCGGTAGCCAGCATCATCACCACTCGCTCGACACCACAGAGTTCCTGCAGGAACTCGGTATGACCGCTGAAGGCGATGCCGGCCTCGTTGATCACCCCCTTATGCACCGGGGCGGTGACCATGCCGTCAAAGGTGCCGTCCAGGCAGCCCCGGGCGGCGATGTTGAGGGTATCCAGTACATACTGGCTGTTGCCGGTGTGGGTCATACCGGCCGTGGTGTCGGCAATGCCCGGCACATCCAGCACCGACAGTTCGCCGGCGACAGTGGCCACGGCCTCCCCCGGCTGCCAGGGCTGGAGCTTCACATGCAGCCCCATCAGGGCCTGGCGGGCCTCCATCAGCTCCCGGCTGGCAACGACCACCACGTGCTGGGCACGCTCTTCCGTGGCCAGTTGCAGGCACAGTTCAGGGCCGATACCCGCGGGTTCCCCCGCGGTCAGTGCCAGGGTGACCGGTTCGGTCATGAGTTCTTGATCTCCACGTAGGCCTCGTCGCGGATTTCCTGGAGCCAGTTCTGCAGTTCCGTCTCGTACTTGCGGCGGTACAGCGCCTGGCGGGCCTCGGAGGCGCGCACCTGCTCGCTGATGTCCTGGTTGCGCCGTTCCTGAACCTCCAGGATATGCCAGCCGAAGCGGGAACGGAACGGCCGGGTGAACTCGCCCACCGGCGCGTTCATCATGGTCTCTTCGAAGGCGGGCACCATCTGGCCCGGGCTCACCCAGCCCAGGTCACCGCCGGCGGAACCGGACCCTGGATCATCGGAAAACTCCCGGGCCAGTTCGCCGAAGTCGGCACCATTGACCAGTTGCTGGTAGATATCGTTGATCCGCTGCTCGGCCTTGGCGTCGGACACCACCTCTGTGGGGCGGACCAGGATATGACGCACCCGCGCCTGCTCCACCATGTTACGGGTTTCGCCGCCGCGACGATCGAGAACCTGGACGATATGGAACCCGCTACCGCTCTGGAGCACTTCGGAGGGCTGGTTCAGGGGCAGCTCCGGCACGATGTCGGTCACCAGGGATGGCAGATCCGCCCGGCTGCGCCAGCCCATAACACCTCCTTCCAGGGCACTGCTGGCATCCGATTCCGCCACCGCAGCCGACTGGAAGTCACGACCGCCGGCGATCTCCTGCTGCAGGCGTTGCGCCTTCTGCCGGGCCTGGGCAACCGCTTCCTGGTCGGAGAAGTTATCCACCGACACCAGGATATGGGCCAGCTGGTATTCGGTGGTGGTCTCGGTCTGGTCGCTGGTCTGCTCCAGGTAGTTCTCCACTTCCCGGTCGGTCACTCGTACCCGGCTGTCCACCTGGCGCTGCTGCACACGGCTGACCAGCATCTCCCGGCGGATCTGTTCCCGGGCTTCCTGGTAGGTCACCCCTTCCACCGCCAGTTGCTCCTCGAACTGCTGGAGGGTCATGTTGTTGCCACGGGCGATGCGGTCGATGGTCTCGTTGAGTTCGTTGTCACTGACCCGCATGCCCATCTGATCCGCCATCTGGAGCTGGATGTTCTCGGTGATCAGCTGATCCAGCACCCGCTCCTCCAGCACCTGCCGGGGTGGCAGGCCGGTACCCTGGCCCTGCAACCGCGAACGGATGGTGTTGACCCTGGCGTCCAGCTCCGACTGCAGGATGACGCCGTCGTCCACAATGGCCACCACCTGGTCCAGCGGCTGTCGGTCCGCCTGGGCAACGGAGGCCACGGCCATCATCAGGGCCACCAGCAATGTCTTGATACCCGTCAGGCTGCTTGCCTGCATACTTACCTCGTTCATGGTTCAGTCGATGTTTCAGGGGCGCGCGCCGAAGCGCCTGCGCTCACGTTCCTCGTAACCGTAGAAAGCGTCGGAGAGCGTATTCTCCATGCCACCGGAGCCACCCAGCCCCTTGAGCCGGATCTGGAACACCACCCGGTGGTCGACCTCCCGATCGTCAATCGCGTCGTACTCGGTCACACGTTGTTGCACCAGCTGGAAGCTCCAGCAGCAGTTGTTATACTCCAGCCCCGCCAGTGTACCGACCGTTTCGTCCAGCTGTGAATCGAACACCCAGCGACCAATCAGGCTGAGGTTGTCGGTAATGGGCACGATACCACCCACGTCCATCTGCTCGAACCGGTTATTGGGGGTGGTACCACGGCTGTAGGTGTGGCCCATGCTGACCAGGTAACGGTAGTCCGGCGAATGGTAGGCCAGCACGCTGCGGCCCTCCTCGGTCTGTTTCTCCCGCGGATCCCAGAGACCGGACACCCGGATATCCAGCGTATCCAAAGGCCGGAGCACCATCTCACCGGCGTAGGGGGAATCACTTTCGGTACCGCCACCACGGCCATTGAGGGTGACCTCGCGATCTTCGTGGTAGAACACCTGCCCCAGGCTGAAGCGGGCGGTTTCCACCCCGGTGGCCATGTCATTGAAACGGCTGGTCAGTGCCACCGTGGTCTGGTTGGCGTCGCCAACCCGGTCGCCACCAACGAAACGGTTGGGCTGGAACAGGTTGTCAAAGCGGAAGGAACGCAGGCCCGCATCAAAGTTGGGGATGTTGTCCTGGTCATCGTCCGCATCGGCGTAGACATAGTACACCCTGGGCTCCAGGGATTGATTGTACTCGTCGCCGAACAGGGTGGTCTTGCGATCCAGGTAGATGCCGCTGTCCAGTTCCGCCACCGGCACCGACCGGTCAAAGGAGGAATCTCCCAGGTCATAGTCCTCCAGGTCGT
Organism: Marinobacter sp. OP 3.4; assembly: GCF_036224885.1. Classification (NCBI taxonomy): domain Bacteria; kingdom Pseudomonadati; phylum Pseudomonadota; class Gammaproteobacteria; order Pseudomonadales; family Marinobacteraceae; genus Marinobacter; species Marinobacter sp. OP 3.4. The sequence goes on along the minus strand of NZ_JAVVLT010000012.1, from coordinate 9,251 downwards.
ACCAGGTCTGGTCCAGGCTGACGGACGGTCGGGTGTAGCCCCAGATGGTCCGCAGGGGCAGGGCCAGTTCCGGCATGGCCCGGGCCCGCTGCCCCACCGCCCGGTCGAGGCCGGTCAGCCCCTCGTTGTCCCGGTCAAAATAGGTGTACTGGCTCTCCAGCCCCACCTCGAACATTCCCAGGGGTACGTTGGCGCCGTAGATCACCTCGGGTAGCTGCTCGTAGGGCTTGTTGCGGTCGGCCACGGTATCGGTGATGGTCTGGTAGCCGGCCACATAGGCCTCGAACAGTTGCCACTGGTCCTGGTAGCGCACGCCACCCCGGCGTAGCAGGTGGGTGGCACTGCCGATGTCCAGGGTCTCGTTCAGGTCGCTGAGGTAGTCGTTGTCCGACACCGCCGAGTAGTCGGCGTAGCCCTGCCAGCCACCGCCGAAGTTCGCCCGGCTCTCGAAATCCAGCCCCCAGCGCTTGCCGGCCTCGCCAGGAAACTCATCCCGGTAGTAGCGGTCATCGTCGATGTAACCCACCTGCAGCACGGACTCTCCGAAGCGACTCAGGTAGCGGCCCTCCACCTCGGTCAGCAGACCACGACCGTGGATGTACTGGGGCGTGAGGGTGGCATCGTAATGGGGTGCCAGGTTCAGGTAGTAGGGCGTGGACAGGTACAGGCCGCTACCGGTGTTGGACGTGCCCGCGGTGGGATACAGGAAGCCGGTCTTGCGACGGTCATCAATGGGAAAACTGGCCCAGGGCCAGTAGAACACCGGCACATCTTTCACCTGCAGGCGGACGTGCCTGGCGGTACCGAATCCTTCCGCCTGACTGAGGCGAATGTCCGACGCCACCAGCGACCAGTCGTTGCGGTCCGGAGCGCAGGTGGTCAGGTAGCCCTGGTCAATGGTGATGATCTGTTCCTCCGGCCGGGTGATCCTCGAGGCCTGCCCACGCATCTCCGACTGGTGGAACAGAAAGGTGGCATCATCAATGCTGAAGAAGCCGGAATTGACGTCATAACGGGCACTGTCACCGGTCAGCAGCATGCCGGGACTACGACTGGTCATGGGCCCGGTGACCGACACCTCGCCGCTGGCCTGGTCGTAGACCGCCCGGTCGCCGGTCATGGCCATACCTGCCTGGGATAGTCGTACGTCCCCTTCCAGGTGCAGCCGGGTGTCCATTTCGTAGCGGGCCGACAGGGCACTGGCGTTCACCGGTGCGCCCTCGCCTACCGGGGTTTCGCTGGCTGACGATTCCGGCGCCACGTAGCCGCCACGGCAGAACAGCGGCAACCGGGCCTGCTGCTCCGGCGGCAGTTCCGACCGGGGACGCCAGTCCATGCTGGCCGCCGTGGGCGGGTTCGCTGCGGCGGGCATGGCCGTGGACAGTAGGCAGACGCCGGCCAGCAGGGCGGCAACCCGGGAGCGTTGTGCCTCGACGACAGACTGTTGGTGGCCTGATGACCTCACGTAGTACTCAAGTGGCACCGGTTCCGGATCCTGTTGGTGGTCGGCGTAGCGGGCAGCATGCCCAGAGTCTCCCGCCTGGGTGATTCGTTACGGTTCTGAGTCCCCAAGAGCCCTGCGCGCAAGGCCGGTTGGTGAAGATTTGGTGGTCCCAAACGCGAGCTAGTTTACACGGCAGAGGCGGGCTTGTTAACGCGCTTCTCCGATGCTTCCATGGCCAGAGGCCTTAGCGTCACGCAGTAGGCTAACGAATTACCCAGACGGGACACTAGCCATTCAGCAGCGGTATACTCTGCCTCCAGTAAATCCTGGAGACCCGGCCCGGCTCCGTTGAACCTGAACACATTTGATCCTGAACACAAAGGCATCGACAACATGGACAAGCGCCTGGAAAAGCTCACTTACTGGGTTCACCAGCACCCCGGCTTCGACCGCGCCCACCTGACGCCAGTCAGCGGCGACGCCAGCTTCCGACGTTATTTCCGGGCCACCGGCAAGGATCGGCTGGGGAAGTCCATCACCGCCATTGCCATGGATGCACCACCGGAGAAGGAAAACTGCCACCCCTTCGTGGCCCTGGCCCGCCACTGGCGCCAGCATGATATCGCGGTACCGGACATCTTGGCGGACGACCTGGAACAGGGCTTCCTGCTGCTGGAAGACTTTGGTGACCAGCTGATGCTCGGGCGCCTGAACGGGGTCACCGCCGACGATCTGTACGACGAGGCCATGGCCGAACTGATCCGTATCCAGCAGGCGCCGGACACTGACGACTACCCGCTGCCTCCCTATGACGAAGCCCTGCTGAACCGGGAGATGGACCTGTTCCCCGACTGGCTGCTGGAAGGCCTGCTGCAGATGGAGCTGGGCGACCGCGAGCGCTGCATGCTGGACACCACTTTTGCCTTCCTGCGGGAGAGCGCCCTGGCGCAGCCCCGGGTGACCGTGCACCGGGATTACCATTCCCGCAATCTGCTGGTGCGCCCGGACACCCCCGTGCCCGGGGTGATCGACTTCCAGGATGCGGTAAATGGCCCGATCACCTATGACATCGTGTCACTGCTCAAGGACTGCTATATCGACTGGCCCGCCGCCCGCCGCAACACCTGGCTGGAGGATTTCCGGGTCCTGGGCCGCGAGGCAGGCCTGCACCAGGCCGAAAGCGACACCTTCCACCAGTGGTTTGAGCTGATGGGCATGCAGCGACACCTGAAGGCGTCGGGCATCTTTGCCCGGCTCTACCTGCGGGACGGCAAGAGTGGCTACCTGGCGGACATCCCCCGCACCGTCAACTACCTGGTGGAGGCCAGCCAGCCACTGCCCGCCCTGCGTCATTTCAACCAGTGGCTGCGGGAGCAGGTGGTGCCCGCCCTCCACCACAAGCTGGGCACACCCCCGGACGACACCACCGGGGGTCCGCACCCGTGAAGGCCATGATCCTCGCCGCCGGCAAGGGCGAGCGCATGCGCCCGCTCACCCTGACCACCCCCAAGCCCCTGCTGGAGGCCGGCGGCGCGCCGCTGATTGTCCACCATATCCGCAAGCTGCGGGCGGCGGGGTTCAGCGAGCTGGTGATCAACCACGCCTGGCTGGGAGAACAGATCGAACAGGCGCTGGGAAACGGCGAGGCCTACGACGTCACCATCGACTACTCCCGGGAAGGGAAGCCACTGGAAACCGCCGGCGGCATTATCCAGGCACTGCCCCTGTTGGCCGAGAAAAACCTGGGCGGGAATTCAGGCTGGTTCGCAGTCATCAACGGCGACATCTGGCATGATTTCGATCTGGCGACACTCGAACCACCAGCGTCCGGCAAGGCCCGGCTGGTACTCACGGACAACCCGGCGCACCACCCACATGGTGACTTTGCCCTCAACGCGGATGGCCGGGTCACCAGCGACGGCGAACCGCGCCTGACCTATACCGGCATCAGCCTGCTGCACCGGTCGCTGTTTGACGGCCTGACGCCCGGCGCCCGCAAGCTGGCGCCGATCCTGCGCGAGGCCATCGCCCGGGGCGAAGTGACCGGCCTGCACCACCGTGGCCAGTGGATGGATATCGGCACCCCGGAGCGCCTGGCGGCCCTAAACCAACGTCTGACTCAACCCCAGCAACCCTGACCCATGAGCGAAAGCGATCAGCAAAGCCTGCCAGCCCACACCCGGGCCCTCCTGGAGGAACTGCTGTCCGACTTTATTGCCGGCAACCACCAGCCCACCCGCATGGTGGCCCGTCATACACTGGGACGCGGCGCCCGGCAGGCCCTGTTCTACTGCCTGGGATACATCGCCAAGGCCGATGGCCGGGTCACCGAACATGACATCCGCTACGCAGAGAACCTGATGGACAGCCTGAAACTGTCGTCCAGGGCCCGCCGCAAGGCCATCCGGCGCTTTCATCAGGGCCGCGACAGCACGGATCTTCCCCCCTTCCGGATGGCCTGGTTCCGGCTGCTTGCCCCCTGGCGCCAACGCACCAACCTGCTGATTGGCTTGTGCCTGTGCCACGGTGCCCAGTTGCATGGCATGCCGGCACGGCCAAGGCGCTATCGCTGTGAGGATGCCTTCTGTCGCCTCGGGCTGCCCCTGGCCGCCATCGACCGGATCCACCGGGTCTATCGTGAGGAGGTATGGATGGCCGAACCGCCACCCAAACCGGAAAGCCTGCGGGATGCCTACCGCATCCTGGGCGTGGATGCATCCATCAGTTTCACCGACATGAAGCGTGCCTACCGCCGCGAGGTGGCCCGCTATCACCCGGACAAGCTGGGCGAAGACCTGAGCCCGGCGGACCAGGCCCGGGCCCGGGACCAGTTGCTGCGGCTGCAGCAGGCCTGGGAAGTGATCAAGCGCCGTGAGCGGGTGACCCGCTAACAGAACAGCTACCGCCGTCCCAGCCACCCCAGCAGCCGGTTGGCGATCACCCCGGCATCGTGGCCGGCGGGCCGGGCCGACACCGGCACCGCCTGGGCGCGATAGGCCTTCACCCCCGAACGCCGGAAGGCCGCCCGGCGCCCGTCAATAGCCCCACCGCGGGACGGGTAGAGATCAAGGATGGGAGTGGTTTCCCCGCTGAGTGCGTCGCCGATCGTGGCCGGGGACTGGCCACCAAAATCCGCCGCCACCCAGGCCGTCTGGCTGACCACGGCGGGGGCATCCGGCAGGAAGGCACGCACTTCATCAGCGCCACGACCCACGCCCACCAGGACCACACGCTGGTACTGCTTCTCGGCGAACCAGCCCACCGCCGCCGCCAGCCGGGCTGCCATGGTTTTACGGTGAGCCTCCAGCAGGTCACGGGCGGCTTCATCGTTGACGTCGATCATCACCGAATCCGCCTCGGCGTCGCCGTCCCCATCATCGGAAGGCGCGTTATCCGCCAGGCGTTCACGGGCCACTTCCAGGGATGGGGATGGCTGCTCCAGCCCCAGGGTCATGGCCGCCCAGCCCGCCTCGCTCAGCCGGGAACGCAGGCCTTCGAGCAGGCTGTCATTGGCGGACTGCCCTTCCCCGGCCAGTATCACCACGCCCCCCGACGGGCGGGCCGTGGCTTCTCGCTCCACCAGGGCCAGCACCCTGGGCTCGTCTTCCGGTTCCAGCCAAACCGCCAGGTGGGGATACTGCTGGGCCAGGGCCCCGGCATCACCGGATGCCCGGATGAAGATCCGCTGCACGGGTTCTGCTGGCGTGCCTTTCCCCTCTTCGGCAGCCGCTGCCCCGTTTGCCTGATCCTGGTTACCGTTGCCGGCCGGATCATCATTCTGGGCCGCCACCGGCGTCGCCGCCACCAGGACCAGAACCACCAGCAGGGCGGAATAATGTTGCTGAATCGCCACGGACAATCCCCGTTCAGACTGTTAGAATGGCGCGATTCCGAAGAGGGCTTCCCGGACCGCGTCAGGAATCTTAACACAGGGAGCCCACCCCCTCCCTGACGCAGAACACAGCCGTATGAAGAGACCATCATGAAACAGCCTGAACTGATCGCCCCCTCGATCCTGTCCGCCGATTTCGCCCGCCTGGGCGAGGAAGTGGACAACGTGCTGGCAGCGGGTGCCGATATCGTCCACTTCGATGTCATGGACAACCACTACGTGCCCAACCTCACCATCGGCCCCATGGTCTGCGAGGCCCTGCGCAAGCATGGCGTGACCGCCCCCATTGATGTGCACCTGATGGTGTCCCCGGTGGACGACCTGATCCGCATGTTCAGCGACGCCGGCGCCAGCTACATCACCTTCCACCCGGAAGCCTCCAACCACATCGACCGCTCGCTGCAACTGATCCGCGACGGCGGCTGCAAGGCCGGGCTGGTGTTCAACCCCGCCACGCCGCTGAGCTACCTGGACTATGTGATGGACAAGGTGGACATGATCCTGCTGATGTCGGTGAACCCCGGCTTCGGCGGCCAGAAGTTCATCCCCGGCACCCTGGACAAGCTGCGGGAGGCCCGCAAGCGCATCGATGACAGCGGCCGGGACATCCGCCTGGAGATCGACGGCGGCGTGAAGACCGACAACATCCGCGAGATCGCCGCCGCCGGCGCCGACACCTTCGTGGCCGGCTCGGCCATCTTCAACACCGACAACTACAAGGCCACCATCGACGCCATGCGCGCCGAGATTGCCAAGGCCGGATAAGCTAGCGAGACGGACGGATATCGTGGACAAACGCACCTTCACCTCCCTCTGGCCCGGCGTGGCCCTGTTCGACCTGGACGGCACCCTGGTGGACAGCGCACCGGACCTGGCCGCCGCCGTGGACCATATGCTGGAAAACCTGGGCCGCCCCCCGGCAGGCCAGGAACGGGTACGCCAGTGGGTGGGCAACGGCGCCCAGGTACTGGTCCGCCGCGCCCTCACCGGTCAGGTGGACTGGGAAGCCGCGGCGCCGCTGGATGACGCCCTGTTCAATGACGCCATTACCCAGTTCTACCTGTCCTACGAGGCACTCAACGGCGACCGGTCCACCGTGTTCGACGGCGTCGAGGCCTGCCTGCAACGCCTGAACGACAACGACTGCCGGATGGCGGTGGTGACCAACAAGCCGGAACGGTTCGTGGCGCCGCTGCTGGAGCGTATGGGCCTGGAACACTGGTTCGAAATGGTTATCGGCGGCGACACCCTGACCGTGAAGAAACCGGATGCCGAGCCCCTACTATTGGCCATGCGCACCCTCGGCGGCAGCCCCGGCACCACGGTGATGATCGGTGACTCCGCCGCCGATGCCGAAGCGGCCCACAACGCCGGCCTGCCGTCGGTGCTGGTACGCTACGGTTACCACTATGGCCCGTCCGTGGACGAACTGGGAGCGGACGTGGTTGTTGATTCGCTGACCGAGCTTTTGTAACCTCTCAGGGATAACGTGAACACAAACCTTTCATTTCGGGAGATTCCTGCCGTGCAGGGACTGAATCTGACTGCATCGCGCGGCGTCCTCACCACCCGCGCAACACGATGGTGGCGATGGCGGACCGGCTGAGACGTGCCCGGCCGTGCGGTAACGCCTGCACGCCATATTGAAAACGCTGCCCGACAGACCCCGGCGGCAACAGCAGATCAGATTTCAGGATGATGTCATGACACCCGAACAGTTTTCCGGGCTGGCCGACGCCGGCTACAACCGCATTCCCGTGTACCGCGAAGTGCTTGCGGACCTTGAGACACCCCTGAGCACCTACCTCAAGCTCGCCAGCGGGCCTTATTCCTACCTGTTTGAGTCCATCCAGGGCGGTGAGAAGTGGGGTCGTCATTCCATCATCGGCCTGCCCAGCCGCGAAGTGCTGAAGGTGTATGGCGAGAAGATCACCATCACCCGCGACGGCCAGGTGATCGAGGAGGCCGAGCGCGACGATCCGCTCACCTTCGTCGAGGAATACCAGGCCCGTTTCAATGCCCCGGACCTGGACGACCTGCCCCGCTTCAACGGCGGCCTGGTGGGCTACTTCGGCTACGACACCGTGCGCTACATCGAGAAGCGCCTGCGCGATACCTGCCCGCCGGACCAGATCGGCACTCCGGACATCCTGCTGATGCTGTCCGATGAAGTCGTGGTGTTCGACAACCTGCGAGGCACGCTGCACCTGATCGTGCACGTGGATCCGGCGATGGAAGGTGCCTACGAACAGGCCATGGCCCGCATCAATGAGCTGGAAGCCCGCCTGCACCGGCAGACCGCCGACGCCCCACGAACGCCGGAACACCTGCGTGGCAAGACCGTGGACGAGAGCGACTTTGTCTCCGGCTTCAGCCAGCCGCTCCATGAGCAGGCGGTGGAACGTATCAAGGGCTATGTACTCGACGGTGACGTGATGCAGACGGTGATCTCCCAGCGCATGTCGATCCCGTTCGAGGCGCCGCCCCTGAACCTGTACCGATCCCTGCGGGTGCTCAACCCGTCGCCCTACATGTACTTCCTGGACCTGGACGACTTCCACATTGTCGGCTCCTCCCCGGAAATCCTGGCCCGGGTGGAGGACGAGGAAGTCACCGTGCGCCCCATCGCCGGCACCCGCAAGCGCGGCGCCACCGAGGCTGAAGACAAGGCCCTGGAGAAGGAACTGCTGGCGGACCCCAAGGAAATCGCCGAGCACCTGATGCTCATCGACCTGGGCCGCAACGACGCCGGCCGCGTCTCGGAAACCGGCACCGTGAAACTGAGCGACAGGATGATCGTGGAGCGCTATTCCCACGTCATGCACATTGTCTCCAACGTCACCGGGCGCCTGAAGGAAGGCACCTCCTGCCTGGACGTGCTGCGGGCCACCCTGCCCGCCGGCACCCTGAGCGGTGCCCCGAAGATCCGGGCCATGGAGATCATCGATGAGCTGGAGCCGGTGAAGCGGGGCGTCTACGGCGGCGCCGTGGGCTACCTGTCGTTCAACGGCAATATGGACACCGCGATTGCTATCCGCACCGCCGTGATCAAGGACAACACCCTGCACATCCAGGCCGGGGGCGGCATTGTCGCCGATTCCATACCGCGCCTTGAGTGGAAAGAAACCATGAACAAGGGCCGGGCGATTTTCCGGGCCGTGGCCATGACCTACAACGATTTCGACCACTGAGGCGGGGGATAAGACAATGCTGTTGATGATCGATAACTACGACTCCTTCACCTACAACGTGGTCCAGTATCTGGCAGAGTTGGGTGCGGATGTGCACGTTTACCGTAACGATGAGATCACGGTGGAGGAGATTGAGGCACTTAAGCCGGAGCGTCTGGTGATCTCACCGGGGCCCTGTACGCCCAATGAGGCGGGCATCTCCATGGCCGCGATCCGCCACTTTGCGGGCAAGCTGCCGATCCTGGGTATCTGCCTGGGCCATCAGGCCATCGGGCAGGTGTATGGTGGTAATGTCATCCGCGCCGGGCAGGTGATGCATGGCAAGGTGTCGCCGGTGTATCACTCCGACACGGGGGTGTTCCGGGGCCTGAACAATCCGTTGCAGGCAACCCGCTACCACAGCCTGGTCATCGAGAAGGAGAGTCTGCCGGACTGCCTGGAGGTGACTGCCTGGACCCGGAATGAGGACGGTTCCGTGGAGGAAATCATGGGGGTCCGCCATAAAACCTTGCCCATCGAGGGGGTGCAGTTTCATCCTGAGTCTATTATGACTGAGGAGGGGCATGAGCTTTTGCGGAACTTTTTACGTTATTAAAGCAAAGAACGTAGAGAATCGGCTGGGTGCCAGTGTTCATGGACCGGCCGGGGAGCGGTATCATTTTTCCGGACACGCCCCGCAAGTACGTCCATGTAGGGCTCGACGGCAGCCTTCCCTGGCTGCCGA
>NZ_JAVVLT010000011.1:0-18394 GCF_036224885.1 Marinobacter sp. OP 3.4 | reverse complement strand
TTCTGCAGGGAAACGTTGTCTGAGCGAAGCGAGTTTGACGTTTTCCGGAAGAAAGGCACCCCCACCCCTCGACCTGACTCCGGAGGCCTCAGGCCCGGGCCTGGTCCAGAATTGCGCGCATATCCCGGACCGCTTCCTTCAGCCCGGTAAAAATGGACCGGGCAATAATCGCATGGCCGATATTCAGTTCATGGATGCCGGGAATGGCCGCCACCGCCAGGGTGTTGTGGTAGTTCAGGCCATGGCCGGCGTTGACCACCAGCCCCTTGCGGCGGGCGTACTCCACCGCCTGCTTCAGGGTCTCCAGGGTGTGGGCCTGCTCGGCCGGGGTGTCCGCCTCGGCGTACTCGCCGGTGTGTAACTCGATCACCGGGGCGCCACAGCGCACCGCCGCGTCAATCTGTTCGGGGTCCGGGTCGATAAACAGGGACACCTCGGCGCCGATCTTCGCCAGACGTTCACAGGCCCGGGCCACCCGGTCCTCATTGCCGGCCACGTCCAGGCCGCCCTCGGTGGTCAGTTCCTCCCGCTTCTCGGGCACCAGGCAGACGCACTGCGGGCGGACGTTCTCGGCAAACGACAGCATGGCGTCGGTCACCGCCATCTCCAGGTTCATGCGGGTATTGAGGGTCTGGCGCATCAGCAGCACATCCCGGTCCTGGATATGGCGACGGTCCTCCCGGGGGTGGATGGTGATGCCATCGGCGCCCGCCTCCTCGGCCACCATGGCTGCCTGGACCGGGTCCGGGAAACGGGTGCCACGGGCCTGGCGCAGGGTGGCTACATGGTCCACATTCACGCCCAGCAATACGCGATCTTTCATCTATCAATGCCCCTCAATGGTCAGTGGAACGTCCGCCGGCGAACAGCGCCCGGCTGTTCAGCGGCTTGCCCTGTAACAGGAAATCCGTCAGCGCCCGCATCACCTGTTTGGCGGTGCGTCGGGCATCCGCATCCTCCAGGTTTCCCGCCGCCAGCTTCAGCAGTGCCTCGCCGGGCAACCCCGTGAGGCGGGCATGGTCTCCTGATCCTGCAAGGATGCCATGCTGGGGATCATAGCAGTAGCGACCGCCGGGCTGCACCGGCTCGCCACTGTCCATGGCCAGCCCCCAGTCAAAGCCGTATCCCAGTCCCTCCGCCAGGCGCATTTCAAAACGCCGCAGCACCGGCTCCACCTGGTCACCGGCGGTGGCCAGGGCTTCCAGGGCATCCAGGTAGGCGGCGAACAGGTCCTGGGCGGGATCGAACGGGGAGAGCAGCTTCTGGAGCAGTTCGTTCAGGTAGAAGCCGCTGTAGAGCCCCTTGCCATGGCCGAGTTGTACCCCCGGGCGGTTGTCCACGTGGGTCAGGGTCTTCAGGTCGGAGCGACCGGTCCAGTCCACCAGCAGGGGCTGGAACGGCTGCAACTGCGCCTTCATGGCACTGCGGACACTGTTGGCGCCGCGGGCGATAACGCCCACCTTGCCGTGGTTCAGGGTGAACAGGTCCACCAGCAGACTGGTTTCCCGGTAGGGTCGCCGGTGGAGGACGTAGGCGGGTTCCTGGCTTGCCTGCATGACGGCCTCAGCCGTCGTTCATGCCCAGGCTCTTGAGCGCCCGGTCACTATCGGCCCAGCCGCGTTTGACCTTGACCCAGAGTCGGAGCATCACCTTGCCGTCGAACATCCGTTCCATATCGGCCCGGGCCTCCTGCCCTATCCGGCGCAGGCGCTCGCCCTTGTCACCGATGACAATCTTCTTCTGCCCTTCCCGCTCCACCAGGATCAGCGCGGCAATATGCAGGGTCTTGCCATCGTGCTTGAATTCCTCGATTTCCACGGCCACCGAGTACGGCAGTTCCGCCCCCAACTGGCGGGTAATCTTCTCCCGTACCATTTCCGCGGCCACAAAGCGCTCGCTGCGGTCGGTGATCTGGTCATCCGGATAGAAGTGGACGCTTTGCGGCAGGAAGCGGGCCACCGCCTCTTCCAGCGGCTCCAGGTTCTGTTCCTTCAGGGCAGACAGGGGAATGATCTCGGCGAAGTCCCGTTTGGCCGCCAGCTTCTCCAGCACCGGCAACAGGGTTTCCCGCTTTTCCACCTGGTCCACCTTGTTGACCGCCAGGATCACCGGGCATGTAAGATGGGTCAGCTTCTGCAGCACCATCTCGTCCGCCGGGGTCCAGTGATGGCGGTCCACCACGAACACCACCACATCCACATGCTTGAGCGCCGCGGAAGCGGTCCGGTTCATGTAGCGATTGAGCGCCCGGGGCTCTTCCTCGTGCATCCCCGGAGTATCCACGTAGATCGCCTGTACCGCCCCCTCGGACTTGATACCGAGGATCTGGTGCCGGGTGGTCTGGGGCTTGCGGGAGGTGATGCTGAGTTTCTGGCCCAGGATATGGTTCAGCAGCGTGGACTTGCCCACATTGGGGCGACCGACAATGGCCACGAAGCCACAGCGGCTGTCGGCATCATCAGGCCGGGTAATATCCGTCATCCGTTCGTCTCCACGCCCAGTTGCTGTAGGGCGGCACGGGCCGCCTGCTGTTCGGCGATGCGCCGGCTGCTGCCCACGCCGGTGGTCTTGCGGTCCAGGGACGGCAACGCGCAGGACACATGGAAGGTCTGGGCGTGGGCTTCGCCGTCCACGGAGATCACTTCATAGCGCGGCAGCGGGAATTGCCGGGACTGCAGGTATTCCTGCAGGCGGGTCTTGGGATCCTTCTGGGTATCCTGGATATCAAGGCGCTGGAGGCGTTTCTCGAACCAGTGCAGCACCCGCTGCCGACAGGTATCGAAATCGCTGTCCAGGTAGATGGCGCCAATGATGGATTCCACCGCATCGGCGAGGATCGAGTCCCGCCGGAAGCCACCGCTTTTCTTTTCACCCGACCCGAGCCTCAGGTACTGGCCCAGCTCGAACTCGCGGCCGATCTCCGCCAGCGTCACCCCTTTCACCATGCGCGCCCGCAGGCGGCTGAGCTGGCCTTCCCGGGCCCGCTCGAAGTGGTGGTACAGGTGCTCGGCAATGATCATGTTGACCAGCGAGTCACCCAGGAACTCCAGCCGCTCGTTGTTCTGGTTACCAAAGCTGCGATGGGTCATTGCCAGCATCATCAGCTCCGGATCATGGAAAGTATAACCAATGCGGCGCTGTAATCGGTCCAGGTCGGGTTGGTTTATCACTGTCCTCTCAGCTCATAGAAATGACTGAAGTTGATCACGGCATCCACATTGGACACCACATGGGTGCGAACCTCGTAGTCCAGGCTGATGATCACCAGGTCACCGTCCTTTTCGATCTCGATTTCCTTGGCATCGAAGCCATCCACGTTGTTCACGCTCAGACGCTTGGTGACCAGGCGCCGGACGTCGGCGGGGGTCATCTCGGACAGGCCCTCCTCACCATCAAGCCCCTCCAGGGCCCCCTTGACAGTGTAGTCATCAAGATAGGCCGGCCCCAACTTGATCACCAGGGTCAGCAGGCTGGCGAAGAACAGCACCGCAACCAGGATGCCCACGGTGGACGCGCCACGCTGGTGGAATGGAGTTTTCATACGCACGTACCTCATAAAAAAACGGCGACTCGTTCGCCCATCAGTCGATGGAGCCCACCCGGTCGAATGAGGGCAGGCTGGTCAGTGACGGCCACTGCATCCAGATCAGGAATGCCTTGCCAACCACCATTTCATCCGGAACCATACCCCAAAAACGGCTGTCATTACTGTTATCCCGGTTGTCCCCCATCATGAAGTAGTGCCCATCCGGAACAATCCATTCACCCTCACCGGCGCCTCCCCGGCTGCCCAGGTTACGGTAGATGTGGTGCTCCACATCCCCTAGCTGCTCTTCCAGCATCTCGAACGGCGGCAGGTGGGCCACAAAGCGGGTAGGAACCTCCTCGCCGTTAATATAAAGGGTCTTGTTGTCATAGCGGATCCGGTCGCCCGGCAGACCCACCACCCGCTTGATGTAGTTGGTCTTGCCGTCTTCCGGGAAACGGAACACCATGATGTCACCCCGCTCCGGATCACCGATCTCGACGATCTCGGTGCCCAGCACCGGCAGGCGCAGGCCATAGGCGTACTTGTTCACCAGGATGAAATCCCCCACTTCCAGGGTCGGCAGCATCGAGCCGGAAGGAATCTGGAAGGGCTCCACCAGGAACGACCGCAACACCAGGACAATGGCCAGTACCGGGAAGAATGAGCGGCTGAGGTCCACCAGGTAGGGTTCCGGGGGGCCGGCCTGCTCGTCCTCATCCGCGGTCGGGGCAGCGCCCTCCGGTGCATCGCTTCCGCCGGCGGCAACGGCACCACCGGACTCCTGCCAGGCCGCTTCCCGACGCGGCCTGAGGAACAGCCGGTCGCCCAACCAGATAATGCCCGTGGCGAAGGTCAGTACGACCAGGATCAGCGGAAAGTTTATGTCCATTCAGTAGAGCCCTAGTTGTCCACTTTCAGTACCGCCAGGAACGCTTCCTGGGGCACCTCAACGTTGCCAAGCTGCTTCATGCGCTTCTTGCCTTCCTTCTGCTTCTGGAGCAGTTTCTTCTTACGGCTGACGTCACCACCGTAGCACTTGGCGGTGACATTCTTGCGCAGGGCCTTGACCGTCACCCGGGCGACGATCTGGTTACCGATGGCGGCCTGGATGGCAATATCGAACATCTGCCGGGGAATCAGTTCCTTCATCTTGTCGATCAACGCACGTCCCCGGTAATGGGATTGCTCCCGATGGACGATCAACGCCAGGGCATCCACCCGTTCGCCATTGATCATCACGTCCAGCCGCACCAGGTTGGCGGCCTGGAAACGCTTGAAGTGGTAGTCCAGGGAGGCAAAGCCACGGCTGGCGGACTTGATGCGGTCGAAGAAGTCCAGCACCACTTCCGCCATGGGCAGTTCGTAGGTCAGCTGCACCTGGTTCGCCAGGAACAGCATGTTGGTCTGCACGCCGCGCTTCTCCTCGCACAGGGTAATCACGTTGCCCAGGTGCTCCTGGGGCACCAGGATGCTGGCTTCCACGATGGGCTCGCGCATTTCCTCGATGGAGCCGATATCGGGCAGGCTGGACGGATTGGAAACACTGACCGTATCGCCGTTGCGGGTCACCACCTCGTAGACCACGGTGGGCGCGGTGGTGATCAGGTCGATATTGTATTCCCGCTCCAGCCGCTCCTGGATGATTTCCATGTGGAGCATGCCCAGGAAGCCGCAGCGGAAGCCGAAGCCGAGCGCGTCGGAGTTTTCCGGCTCGAAGAACAGCGAGGCATCGTTGAGGGTCAGCTTGGACAGGGCGTCGCGGAACTCCTCGTAATCATCGGAGCTGACCGGGAACAGGCCGGCGTAGACCTGGGGTTTGACCTTCTTGAAGCCCGGCACCGGCAGGGTGTCATCCGCATGCTTGTGGGACACGATGGTGTCCCCCACCGGGGCGCCATGGATATCCTTGATGCCGGCCACCACGAAGCCAACCTCACCGGTGCCCAGCTCGCCGGTCTCGGTGGGCTTCGGTGTGAAGATACCCACCTTGTCCGCGTTCCACGCCTTGCCGGTGGACTTGATCTGGATCTTGTCACCCTTGCGCAGTACGCCCTGGCGCACCCGCACCAGCGAGACCACGCCCAGGTAGTTGTCGAACCAGGAGTCGATGATCAGCGCCTGCAGCGGTGCGTTTTCCTCGCCCTGGGGCGGCGGAATACGCTTGATCAGGTCCTCCAGCACATCTTCCACGCCCAGGCCGCTCTTGGCGCTGCAGCGCACGGCATCGGTGGCCTCGATGCCGATGATGTCCTCGATCTCCTGGGAAACCCGGTCCGGTTCCGCCTGGGGCAGGTCCATCTTGTTCAGCACCGGTACCACTTCCAGGCCCTGCTCGATGGCGGTGTAGCAGTTGGCCACGGACTGGGCCTCCACGCCCTGCCCCGCGTCCACCACCAGCAACGCGCCCTCGCAGGCGAACAGGGAGCGGGACACCTCATAGGAAAAGTCCACATGGCCGGGCGTGTCGATGAAGTTGAGCTTGTACTCCACCCCATCCCGGGCCTTGTAGTTCAGGGTAACGCTCTGGGCCTTGATGGTAATGCCCCGTTCCCGCTCAAGGTCCATGGAATCCAGCACCTGCTCGGCCATTTCACGGTCGGTGAGGCCGCCGCAGACCTGGATAAAGCGGTCTGCGAGTGTGGACTTGCCATGGTCGATATGGGCGATGATCGAGAAGTTGCGGATGCGGCTCAGTTCAGTCACAGACAAATGGTTACCCGTAGAAGACGTCGTCACCCGGCACCCGGCCCCGGACGAAAATCCGGCGGGGGGTGCCCCGGTGGAGAATTTCAGTGCCGGTGCCGGCACACGGGCCGACAATTGCAAAGGCGGGATTTTACCGGTTGTGGGGCCTTATTACCATCAGCGAACCGCCGACCAGTACCCGCAAAAACCGAGTCATGGGATCAATGCCCTTTCATACTGGTTGACCAGGAAACTGATCAGGGAGTCCTCATCCAGGGGATAGCTGAACAGGTTGCCCTGGCACTGGGCGCAGCCGGCCTGCTCCAGGAACTGCAACTGGTGGGGTGTCTCCACGCCCTCGGCCACCACGGTCAACCGCAGCTTGTGGGCCAGGGCAATCACCGCGGAGGCCACGTCGGTGGCATTGGCGTTGTAGGGGATATCCCGGATGAAGCGGTCGTCGATCTTCACCGCATCCAGGGGTAACTGCTGCAGGGCCGCCAGGGAGCAGGCACCGCTGCCGAAGTCATCCAGGATAAGCCGGGCACCGGTATCGTGGAGCGCCCCCAGCAACACCCGCAGCACCTTGGGATCCTCGTTGAGCAGGGAAGCGGGCAATTCAAGCTCCAGTCGTTCCGGCACCACGCCGGTTTCGGTGATGACGCGGCGGAACAGGTCCAGGAAGCCGGGATCGGTCACCTGCCGCACGGAGAGGTTAACCGCCACCTGCAGCCGCTCGAAGCCCGCCCGCTCCAGGGCCTGGATCTGGATACAGGCCTGCCGCAGGGCCATTTCGCCCAGGCGCACAATCAGCCCGGACTCCTCGGCCAGGCGGATGAACTGGTGGGCGGACACCAGCCCCCGCTCCGGGTGCTGCCAGCGCAGGAAGGCCTCGACCCCGACCACCCGCTGCTGCGCCAGGTCCACCTTGGGCTGGTAATGCAGGACAAAACGGTCCTCGTCGAGGGCGTTGGTGAGTTCCTCCTGCTGCAACAGCCGCCGGGCCGCCTGCAGGTTCAGGGCCGGGGTGAAGAACTGGAAGTTGTTGCGCCCCCGTTCCTTGGCCCGGTACATGGCCAGGTCGGCGTACTTCATGAGCACCCCCGGGTCTTCGCTGTCGTAGGGGATCATGGTGACCCCGATACTGACGGTGATACCCACGTCATGTTCGTTCAGGCGCACCCGCTGGCACAGGCGCCGCAGGATGGTTTCCGCCACCTTGGCGGCGGCCTCGGGACCACTGATCCTCGACAGCAGCACCACGAACTCATCGCCCCCGAGGCGGGCGACGGAATCCTCTTCCCGGACACAGCCGGTCAGCCACCGGGCCACATGTTCCAGAAGCTGGTCGCCGGCATCATGACCCAGGGTGTCATTGATGCGTTTGAAGCCATCCAGGTCCAGGAACATCAGTGCCGCCGGCTCATCGCTGCGGCGACTGCGACGGACCACATGGGCCAGCCGGTCCCGGAACAGCTGGCGATTGGCCAGCCCCGTCAGGGGATCATAGAACGCCAGGCGATGCAGTTCGGACTGGGCGGTGCGCAGCTGGGTCAGGTCGCGCAGGCTCAGCACCACACCCTCCACCCCCGGCACCCCCAGCATGGAGGTAAACGAGCCTTCCATCTCACGCCACTCACCGGATGCATCCCGTACCCGGGCCCGGGTGACCGGCATCTGCTCACCCGGTTTGTCCAGGGCCGCCCGGAACCCGGCCTGCAGTCTGGGCCAGTCGTCGCTGTGGACCCGGGATTCCGACGGCACACCACGGGCTTCCTCCGGGTCGTAGCCCAGAATGGTATAGCAGGACGGACTGATGTAGGTGGGCCGCCCCTGCTGGTTCATCACCAGGGTGATGTTGCTGGCACCCTCGGTGATGGCCCGGTAGCGGCCGGCGCTCATCTGGGCCAGCACCCGGGAGCGGATCAGCGCCAACGCAAAGGCAAACAGCAACAGGCTGACCATGATGCCCGACGCCATGACGATAGCCGGGCGCGGGTCGGACGCCAGGAAATCGAACGCCGGTGTCGAACGGGTCTGGATCACCCAGGTGCGACCGCCATATTCGATCTTCTGGGATTTCTCGAAGCTGAAATCCTCGTCCAGGGAGCCCAGGTTGGAGCCGTACATCTGGGTTTCCCGCCCTATGCTGCTGCCGTCATAGATACGCACGTCCAGGAACGGCGCAATCAGGCCGACAATGCCGTCGAGCAGGTTGTTGGTGCGGAAGGCGCTGAACACGAACCCCTTGAGCAGGATCCGGCGCTCTCCCAGGGAGGCCGGCACCTGACCGCCATGATAGACCGGGTAGTACATCAGGAAGCCCGCCTGGTCTTCCGCCAGTTCCTCCTGAACCAGCACCACCTTGCCGGTGACCACCGGACGACCGGTGTCACGGGCCCGCTCCATGGCCTGCCGATGAATGTCATCCTGGTAAGCGTCATAGCCGAACGCCCGGCGGTTACGCTCGGTGGCGGGCTCCAGGTAGACAATGGGGTGAAACTCTTCCCGCAGCCCCCGGGGCCGGACCACATAGCCCTCAAAGCCTTCCGCATGGAGCTCGTCCAGATGTCCACGCAACTCATTGATGTCGATACGGCGGGTGACACCGATGCCCTGGATACCGGGGTAGTAACGGTCGATATTGACCTTGTCGATGTAGGTGCGCCACTCTTCGCGGCTGACCTCCCCCGCCACGGAGAACAGACCGGCGCTGCCTGCCAGTACCTGTTCGTAGTTGAGCAGTCGGTCTTCGATGGCGGTCTTGAGCTGGAGGGACTGGGTGTTGAAGCGGCTCTCGGTGCGGTCTTCCACCAGGCGCATGGACACCACCCACAGGGCAGCGGTCACGCCAAGGGCAATCACCAGCACCAGCCACGCCATGCGGGAATACTGAGGGCGCAGGAGATCTGTAAGCGCGATGTCCTTCTTGTTGATCATGTCCGGATCCGTTCCCTGGCCATGTCCCTGGTAAAGCCGGCGGAGTGTCCGGGAAGACCCGTCCCGGGGCAACTCCATATAAACGCCAGTGTGGCGAAAATGTAACAAAAACGCCAGTCGATGCCCTGGAACCGGACACTCGTGTCGTTATTGCCAACAGGTAAAGCTATCAGAAAACCGTCCGCGAAACAGTTCGCCAGAGACAGAAAAACCGCCAACTGCTTCACAGCTGGCGGTTTTTCTGATCGTGGCCCCACCTACGACCGGGGCCTGTCCGTCAATCAGGGTCGCATGACCAGATAGGTTGCGCGGCCCTCGCGAATGATCCGCACCGACACGGCACGGTCGTCCGGCAGGTTTTCCACTACGTCGCGGAACTCCTCCAGGCTGGTCACCGGCTGGCGGTTGAGTTCGGTGATCACGTCATTGCGACGGATACCCGCCTGGAACGCCGGGCCTCGTCCAACCCCGGTCACCAGTACACCACCAGGAATATCCAGGCGACTGGCCAACTGGTCCGGCAGGGGTTCAACCTGCATGCCCAGGGGACCACCGGCGGAGCCCGACGGCTCTCCCCGGGTATCATCGGCACCCTCCTCTTTCGGCAGGCGGCCGATTTCCACATCAATGGTCTGCCGCTCGCCCTGGCGAAGGATGGTCAGCTCCGCCTCATCACCAACGGGTGTACGGCCCACCATGGGCGGCAGGTCTGACGAGCGTTCGATGGATTCGCCTTCATAGGACAATACGATGTCGCCGGCCTCCAGGCCCGCCTGCTGGGCCGGCGAATCCGGCATCACTTCGGCAATCAGCGCGCCCCGCGGACGACTGAGCCCGAATGACTCGGCCAGGTCACGGTTCACTTCCTGGATCAGCACACCGAGCCAGCCCCGGGCAACGCTGCCCTGGTCCCGGATCTGGCGGAACACGTTCATGGCGTCATCAATGGGGATGGCGAAGGACACCCCCATGAAGCCCCCCGAACGGGTATAGATCTGGGAATTGATGCCAATAACCTCGCCGTCCATGTTGAACAGCGGCCCACCGGAGTTGCCGGGGTTGATGGCCACGTCCGTCTGGATAAAGGGCACATAGTTCTCGCTTGGCAACGCCCGGCCCAAGGCACTGATAATGCCGGAGGTGACGGTATAGTCGAAACCGAAGGGCGAGCCGATGGCGAAGACCCACTGCCCGGGTTTCAGTCCGGAGGAATCGCCAATCTTGACCACTGGCAGGGGCTCCTCGTCCTCGATCTTGAGCACCGCCATATCCGAGCGCGGATCGGTACCGATCACCTCCGCCTGCAGCTCCCGCCGGTCATTCAGGCGGACCATGACCTTGTCGGCCCCCTCCACCACGTGGTTGTTGGTAAGCACATAACCATCTTCAGACACGATGAAACCGGACCCCATGGAACGGCGGGGCTGCGACGGACCGCCATAGGGGGACTGGGGCCCGCCGAAGAACCGCTGGAAGAACTCCGGCATCTGTTCCAGTTCACGGTCGCTGAACGGTGATTGCTGACTCCTCGGGTCCGGCTCGGACACGGTGCTGATATTCACCACGGCGGCCGAGTTTTCCTCCACCAGCCCGGTGAAATCCGGCAGTGACTGTGCGACAGCGGACTGGGCCGTCAGTGTCAGCAGTGATGCAACCAGAAAGAGTAAAACGGATGGCAGCCAGGCGCGCTGGCCAGGTTGGAACTGTCTTGTCATGGAGGCTCCCTTAACTTGCCGTTTCTACACAACCGGCCCCTGAAAATCTACCGTGCGGCGGGGTGATCCTGCCGCACGATGACGTTTCAGCGACCCACGATACGTGGTGGTGACATCGGACCGTTTCAAATTAAAAACCGTACAGGTCAGTGCCCCGGCTCCAGGGGAATCATCCGCCCCATGACCGGCTGCCAGCGGGCGGCGTCCCGGCGCGAATACCATCGCGCCAGCCACAGACCACCGCCGAGTCCCGCCAGGGCGGCGAGTATCGCGAGCCCGTCGCGGCCGGGCAGCAGGACGCCGGTCAGACCGGTGGCCACGACCATCAACACCAGGGGGACCGCATAGACCAGCAGGGATGCCCTGAGCAAGGCCGACTCCTCGATAGCCACGGTCACCTGGTCGCCGGGGCGGGCGCCCAGGGTGTTGGGTACACGGATCTGCCGCGACTGTCCGCCACTCATGGTGGCCAGGGCCTTCTGGCCACAGCCATGGCGGGCGCTGCAGGACTGGCAGGCACTCTCGCGGATGGTCTGCACCCAGGCCTCATTGCCGCTGACGGAGATCACCGTGCCGGTTTCGTGAATCATGGCTGCCCCATCAGTCCATCAATGTCCGCGCCAGGGCGTTGCTGTCATCCACCGTGACCGACTGAGCCACTCGCATCGCCGTACGGGGCGGAATCTCACCCACCACCGTGATCAGGAATCGTTCCCGGGCATCCTCCGGGCCGGGACTGGCATAATGCATGTAGATCGTGGTCGCGCCGACACGGGAAGCGCCCTGGGGCATGTCCACGCCGCTGGCGGGCTCAACAAACACCGAGAAGGTGGCCAGGCCGTCGGAGAACGCCACCGCCTGCCCCCGGTCAGTGCGGGGAGCCGCGGCCGGCAGGAAGCCCTCCGGCTTCCAGCCCAGGGCCCAGCCATCCATTTCGCCGGGTTTGTCCGACACCGGCAGGTCCGGGGTGACTTCCCTGACCTCAACGCCGGACTCGATCTCGAACTCCGAATCAGGCAAGTCGTTGGTGATCTCCAGCATGGTGAACTGGAAGTGTTCCAGGACTTCCCCGTCCTGGCGCACATGACTCTTGAGCAGCAGGCCGGTGTGCTTCTCCATCCACAGGCGATAACCGTACCGGTGCTCGTCCCGGGGCCGCAGGCCAATCACCACGGTGGGATAACCGGCAATACGATCATCACCCAGCAGTTCCGGCTGATACCAGGCCCCCACCGGCACCCGCTGACTGGCGAACGCCTCGCCGAAGGGACCGGAAGGAATCACCTGGTCAAGATGGATGCGGCCATGCTCCGGCAACACGCAGAGCACCTGGTTCCCCCGGCGCAGGATCTCGCCATTGGCCCCGTCCTGGAGCACCAGGCGCTCCTCCACCCGACCATCCCGGTACCGGTGGGCAATCATCATGGAGCTGACCTGGTCGCCACGGGAGTAGACGAAGATCCCCCGGTAGGTGGTCATGTTCAGGGCCGGCCCCAGCTTCAGCAGCCAGGAATCCGCGGTTTCCTGCTCGGCCCCCCGCACGGGCCAGGCGGCGAGCATGGTAACCGCCAGCACCATCATGATCGCGGTATGCGCTGCAACCCGGGCGCGTAGTTTCAAGACACTCCCCTCTGAATCGTACAACTGCCAGTCAGACAGAACGGTTAAACAATGCTTCCGGTGAACTGGCAACGGCCAGCTTTAATACCCGGTACCGGACATGCTGGTCAGGCGGGCGTAACCCACGGCCCCCTGGCCAGCCACCACGCTGTTGTTCTGCGCGTGCTCCAGCAGGTAGCGGCTGACCTGCTCCCGCTGGCGGGCATCCAGCCCCTGCAGGGTGACCTGCGGCACGGCGGAGTCCTGCGCGGCGGCAGGCACCTGCGCCTGGACCGGTACCAGCGAATCGCTCCCCGTGCCGGACATCACGTCCCAGCCGCTGCCAGCACCAAAGCCGATGGCGACCCCGAAGGTTATCATGGCGACCGCGGACCAGCGCCACGGCGCATGACGACGTCGTACCGCCTGTCGGTGGCTGTCATCAGCCGAGGCCGATCGGTCCAGGCTGGCGCTCACCGCGTCCCGCACATCCAGGCCGGCATGGCCACTGGGGGTTTCATGGATCACGTCACGGATGCGTTGCCAGCGTTGCCACTGGTCCCGCACGGCCGGCTGGTCGTGGTGGGACAGCACCCGACGCACCGCCAGCTCATCCGCCTGGTCATCCATCATGGCAGACAAGGTTTCTCTTAGCCGATCATCCATTGCCTGTACCTCGCTGTTCTCATCACTCATGTATTGTCCAGCATCGGGCCCAACTGGCGATCAATAGCGTCCCGCGCCCGGAAGATCCGTGAACGGACGGTTCCGATGGGGCACTCCAGGATCCGCGCGATGTCCTCGTAGGACAGGCCCTCGTATTCCCGCAACAGGAAGGCGGAACGCAACTCTTCCGGCAGCGATCCGATAGCCGCCTCCAGCGCCTCCCGCAACTGGTCCCGCTGCAGGAATCCCTCCGGCGACCCGACGTCCCGCAGGCGGAAGCCATCCTCGAAGCTTTCCGCATCATTGACATCCGCCACGCCCTGGGGCCGCCGTCCCCGGGCTTCCAGGAAATTCTTGGCGGTATTCACCGCAATCCGGTAGAGCCAGGTGTAGAAGGCACTGTCGCCCCGGAAACGCTCGATGGCCCGATAGGCCTTCACAAACGTTTCCTGGGTAAGGTCCAGCACCTCCTGGGAATCATAGATGTAGCGGCTGATGATGGAGGCCACCCGCGACTGGTACTTGAGCACCAGCAGGTCAAAGGCCGAGCGGTCGCCCTGCCGGGCCTTGCGCACCAGTTGAAGGTCTGTCTGGCCATCGGGAGCCGAGGGCCGGGTCTGTTCGGCGTCCGGTTTCATGGTGGGGCCGGCGGGTGCCTCCTTTAACTGGGCCGCTGGACCTGGCTGCCGTCTCTCGCTCATGATCATAGGCGCTTCTTCCACAAGTTGGCGGCGGAATTCCGGGGGGTTACTGAACCCCGGCTTACACGTCGGTTCCGCTGTGGGCAAATAGACAGCAGGCAGAAAGTTTAGTTCAATACTCGCCACACTATTATGGCCCGCGAAAACGACCACATGCCACAGTCTCACGAATACGATGTTCTCATTATCGGCAGCGGCGCGGCCGGCCTGACCGTTGCCCTCAACCTGCCCACGCACCTGAGCGTGGGCGTGATCAGCAAGGCCGACATCACCAGCGGCGCCACCCTGTGGGCGCAGGGCGGCATTGCCGCCGTGCTGGACAGCGACGACTCCCTGGAGGACCACGCCGCCGACACCCTGGCCGCCGGCGGGGGCCTCTGCCACGAGGACGCCGTACGCTACACCGTGGAGAACGCCTCCGAAAGCATCCGCTGGCTGATTGACAGCGGCGTGCAGTTCACCCGCGACGAGAACGAACAGCTTCACCTGACCCGGGAGGGTGGCCACAGCCACCGGCGCATCATCCATGCGGCGGATGCCACCGGCAACGCGGTCTCCACGACCCTGAGCGGACAGGCCGCCAGTCGCGCCAATATCGATCTGTTGTCCCGGCGGGTGGCGGTGGACCTGATCACCAACCGCAAACTGGCGCTGCCGGGCAACCGTTGCGTGGGCGCCTACATCCTCAACCTGGACACCGGCCATGTGGAGCTGTTCCGGGCCAGGTTCACGGTGATTGCCACCGGCGGCGCCAGCAAGGCCTACCGCTACACCACCAACCCGGACGGT
Source organism: Marinobacter sp. OP 3.4 (assembly GCF_036224885.1). Classification (NCBI taxonomy): domain Bacteria; kingdom Pseudomonadati; phylum Pseudomonadota; class Gammaproteobacteria; order Pseudomonadales; family Marinobacteraceae; genus Marinobacter; species Marinobacter sp. OP 3.4. The sequence goes on along the minus strand of NZ_JAVVLT010000011.1, from coordinate 3,770 downwards.
GCCTCCGGCGACGGTATTGCCATGGCCTGGCGGGCCGGCTGCCGGGTGGCCAACATGGAGTTCAACCAGTTCCACCCAACCTGCCTGTACCATCCCCACGCCAAGTCCTTCCTGATCAGCGAGGCCATACGGGGGGAAGGCGGCGTGCTCACACTGCCAGATGGCAGCCGCTTCATGGACCGCTTCGACAGCCGGGGCGAGCTGGCGCCACGGGACATTGTCGCCCGCGCCATCGACCACGAGATGAAGCGCCTGGGGGCGGACCACCTGTACCTGGATATCAGTCACAAGCCGGCGGACTTTATCCGCGAGCACTTCCCCACCATCCACGAACGGTGTCTGGGCTTCGGCATCGACATTACCCGCGACCCCATCCCGGTGGTGCCGGCGGCCCACTACACCTGTGGCGGCATCATCACCGACGAGCGGGCCCGCACCGACATCAACCAGCTCTATACCGTCGGTGAGGCCGCCTTTACCGGCCTGCACGGGGCCAACCGGATGGCCAGCAATTCGCTGCTGGAATGCCTGGTGTATGGCCGGGCCGCGGCGGCGGATATCGCCCGGCGCGAGTCCGATATTCCGGCACCGCCGCCAGCCCCGGAATGGGACGAGTCCCAGGTACGGGATTCCGACGAGGACGTGGTCATTTCCCACAACTGGGATGAACTTCGCCATTTCATGTGGGATTATGTAGGCATTGTACGCACCACCAAGCGACTGCAACGAGCCAAGCACCGGGTCGACCTGCTGGCCAGGGAAATCAGCGAGTTCTACAGCAATTACCGGGTCAGCAACGACCTGCTGGAACTGCGTAACCTGGTCACGGTGTCGGACCTGATCATCTGCTCCGCCCTGCAGCGCAGGGAAAGCCGCGGCCTTCACTTCACCCTGGACTATCCGGGCCTGCAGAACGAGCCGCAAGATACGGTGCTGGTGCCGACAACGTACCGGATTGCATCACCCTGAGCGCGGGCCTGGCCCGCGCCCCATTTCCCAGCGAGCACTGAATCAATGTCCGAAAAGAGCAACCCCGAGTTCAATCGCCTGTGGTGGCACAGCCGCCGTGGCATGCTGGAACTGGATGTCCTGCTACTCCCCTTCCTGGAGCAGGCCTACCCCACCCTGCCGGAGGAAGACCAACAGCGCTACCACAAGCTGATTGGCTGTGAGGACACGGACATGTTCGAATGGTTCATGCAGCGCAGCGAACCGGAGGACCCGGACCTGCGACGCATCGTGCGCATGATTCTGGACCGTGTACAACCGGATTGACCTGCCCCTGTCCCCCAGCCGGGTTGCCGGCCTGGCGGCGGCGGGACCCTGGCTTCTGCTATCGCTGGCCACGCTGGTGATCGCCTGGAGCGGCCTGTCATGGGTGGCGATGCTGTCTCCCCTGGCAGGGCTTGGAGCCATGGACCGCTGGCGCCGGTGCGGCTCCCTCAGTCACCGGCGGTCGGTGGTCCGGTTGACGGTGCGCGGGCCCCAGCTGTTCGCCACCCTGACGGACCAGACCGGAACCGAGGTCCAGGCGCTGCCGGACAGCCGGCTGTCCGGCCAGGGCCTGTTCCTGGCACTACGCACGGTTCCCGACGGTCAACGGTTGCAGGCAGTACTGGTGCCGGAAGCAGCCCGGGGCAATGCCCCGACCGACGCCCTGAGGCGACTCAGGACCTGGCTGAGGTTGATGCCGGAGGCACCCGCCCCCATCAATGCTGCCACCGCACAACCAAACCCAATGCAACACCCATGGCCCGGAGGCAAGACCCATGACCACTGACGCCACACCCGTCGCCCGCACACAGCCAGCACTCCCGGCTGCGGTCCATCTCTCCGACCGGGTCCTGTTCCGCATCAGTGGCCCCGGTACCACCGATTTCCTGCAGGGGCAGATGAGCCAGAACCTGGCGAACGTGACCCCGGGCTACTCGCCCAGGGCCGCCGCCAGCACGCCCAAGGGCCGGGCCTACCTGCTCACCCGGCTGGTCAGGGATGGTGACGACATCCTGCTGACCATGCCGGCAGCCATTGCCGACGATGTCTCCAGCCACCTGAACAAATACCTGATGCTGTTCCGGGGCACCTCCATGGAACGGCTGGACAACGGCCAGATCATCGGCCTGCTCGGCGAGGAGTCTGCCAGGACCCTGCTGGACGACACCACCCTGCCCACGGAACCCGGTGGAACGCTGGCAGTTGGCGATGGCCACCTGATCCGCACCCAGCCCACGGCAGAGGGCCTGCCCCGTTTTGAGTTCTGGTTGCCATCCGCGGCAGACCCGACAGTACAGGCAAGGCTGGAACCGCTCGGGGACGCCACCCTGGCGGACTGGAATGCCAGCGAGATTGCCGCGGGCGTTTCCGAACTGGACACCGACACCCGGGAGAAGTGGGTGCCCCAGATGCTGAACTGGCAGCACCTGGACGGCATCCACTTCAAGAAGGGCTGCTACACCGGCCAGGAAGTGATCGCCCGCATGCATTTCCTGGGGCAGCTCAAGAAAAGTGTCTATCGCCTGAGCGCCCCCGGGGACGAGGCGCCGGCTCCCGGGAGCGGTATCGTCGCCAATGGTAAAGCAGTGGGTGAGGTGGTGCGCTCCGTGTCACTGGACGACGACAGCGTGCAGTTGCTGGCGGTGATCAAGCACGCCGCGGCGGATGCCGAATTGCACCTGGAAACCAGCGGCCAGCCCCTGACCATTCTGCCGCTCCCCTATGCCGTGCCCGAGCGGGAACAGCCCGCAGAGCAGACCCCGGATACATAAGGTGACAGGAAAAGCTGGCGTATTCTGCTATAACAGAGTCCATTAATATCAATACGATCGGGAACCCAGACACACTATGTCCGAATTTGTTGACGCCATTCGCAGTGAGATACTCACGGCCATCGAGAACGACAAGCTGATCCTGCCGACATTGCCGGAAGTGGCACTGCAGGTACGCGACATCGCCGAGGCCGAAGACTCCTCGATCATGGATCTGGCCAAGGTCATCAGCAATGACACGGCGTTGTCCGCCCGCCTGATCCGGGTCTGCAACAGCCCCCTTTTCCGGGGCTCCCGGGCCATCGAGAACCTGAATATGGCGGTCAGCCGCCTGGGCATGGCCTATACCAGCAACCTGGCCATGGGTCTGGCCATGGAACAGATGTTCCAGGCCACCACGGATATGATCGACAAGCGCCTGCGGGCCACCTGGCAGACCAGCACCGAAGTGGCTGGCGTCTGCCATGTGCTGGCACAGCAATACACCCGCCTGAAGCCGGACCAGGCCACCCTGGCGGGCCTGGTGCACCTGATCGGCGTGCTACCCATCCTGCGCTATGTGGAAGATAATGATGTCCAGGTGAGCAGTGTGATGCTGGATAACGTGGTGGACGAGATCCATCCGCGTATCGGCGCCGCCATTCTCCGGAAATGGGATTTCCCGGAAGAGTTGCAGCAGGTTCCCCTGGAGTACCAGAACTACAAGCGCCAGGTGGCGTCGGCGGACTATGCCGACCTGGTGATGGTTGCCAACCTGCAACTGCTCGCCGGCACCGACCATCCGGTCAACGAGATGGACTGGAGCACCGTTAGCGCTTTTGACCGCCTGGGGCTGGATCCGAACATCGATATGTCGGAAGAGGAAGACCTGAACGCGCAGATGGAAGCGGCCATGGCGTTGCTGAAGTAACGCTTTGGCCTCCGGACTCCCACTCTGGCGTCCAACTTCAGGCGCCCTGCGGGCGCTCCCCCTCTCCCTGGCCCTCTCCCTCGTTGGGGAGAGGG
>NZ_JAVVLT010000010.1:0-18976 GCF_036224885.1 Marinobacter sp. OP 3.4 | reverse complement strand
AGATTTGCGTTTAGTGTAACGCTACCAGGCGTCTACCGTATCGGGGGCTTGCCACCAGGACCGAACGGTTCAGGACCGAATGAACGAAGGGGGAGATGATATCGGCGTCCCTGTATAGCCCAACGTTGCCTGTTCCGAGTTCCTCGTCCGTGAAAACAACCTCATGATTGCAGCAGGCCTGCTGCAAAATATCGCACTCCCACTTCTCTGCCTCAAAGAACACAATTTTCATTATCTCTCCTTAGCCATGCCCATTCTTACTCTGGCCAACCCACTAAGAGCCCCGGAACAGGAGTATCAGTGGGAGGTCCAGCGTTCTATCTGTCTATCTGTCCATTTCGTGCCTAAGACTTTCTCTCGACGCTGACGCAGAGCGTTCATCACCGCCGGCAACGAGGATGCACTCATTGCAAAAGTGGCAAAGGAAGGTCCTATCAGGATGCCAAGGAATCGGTAGAGCACACCGGCAGCCACAGGCTCAGCCGCACTGTTGTAGACTAGGGCAAAAAACAGGTTCTGCTTGCCGATGGTTTCATACCATTCGAGCCTCTCAAGGTTCGACCTGGTCATAAGCAATGTAGTTGCCCTCTACTGCACCCCATTCCACTACACCCGGCTGAACTGAACCTGAAAAGCACTTCTGCGCTTTGCATTTTTTTGATCACCATCAACTTTTCGGTAAAGCCATTGCCCTGAGGTACACGTCAAACCGGACTTTCAGCTGAAATTCAGTCTTTGTCTATAATCTGGTCACTTAAGCAACATAACAGTTCGCTCGCCCCTTTTCAGAAGCTGGAGATACAAAAGATGGTCGGTCAGAGAATTATTCGCGTCGCGGTCAACGGTTATGGCGTTATCGGCAAACGGGTAGCGCAAGCCGTTGCGGTACAAAAAGACATGGCTGTGGCTGGCGTAGCTGATGTCGCGCAGGACTGGCGAGTGAGGGCCGCGCTGAGTAGAGGGTATGCCCTGTACGGCGCGACTGAAGAGCACGCCGTTGCCATGGGCGCAGCCGGGCTTGATGTTTCCGGCACACTGGATGACTTACTTGAAGCCGCGGACATCGTGGTGGACTGTACACCGAAACACCTGGCCAGCAAGAATATCGAAACCTACCGGCGGCTCGGTATCAGGTTCATCGTTCATGGCGGCGAGAAACATCAAAGCACGGGCCATTCATTCGTTGCCGAGGCCAACTACGCCAGCGCTGTCGGCCGTGACTGCACACGCGTCGTATCGTGCAACACGACGTCGATCATTCGTACCCTGTCAGCGCTCAAACGCCACGGCTTGCTGGACCGGGCACGGGGAACCCTTCTGCGCCGGGCCACCGATCCCTGGGAGAGCCACCAGGGCGGGATCATGAATACCGTCGTGCCAGAGCCGGAGATTCCCAGTCACCAGGGCCCGGACGCCCAAAGTGTCGACCCGGACCTGGATGTGGTAACCATGGCGGTCAAGGTTCCGGAGACACTGGCCCACCTGCACTACTGGTCCGTTCAACTGACACGTGAGGCGAGTAAGGACGAAGTGCTCGATGCGTTCCGCACCTCCTCCCGCATTGTTTTCCTCCGGAACAGCGACGGGCTAAGCGCGATCAACAGTGTCAAGGAGTTGATGGCCGACCTTGGCCGACCTCACGACAGCCTGTATGAAGTCGCGCTTTGGGAAGACATGCTCAAAGTGCAGGGCAAAGAGCTGTTTTATGCCTATATGGTCGACAACCAGGCGATTGTTGTTCCGGAAACCATCGATGCCATACGCGCACTGACCGGGGCCGAACACGATGCGGAAACGTCGATCAGAAACACCAATGACAGCCTGGGTATCGGCTCTGTTGGCTTATAGATATGAACGGCAACCCCGGCGACGCCGCCTGTGAACCCGAGGACGGGGCCGTGAAGGATGTGTTCAGGCTGTTCGGTGAGGGAGACGAACTCTATGCGGAGATGATTCGCTCGGTCCGTGCTGCCACCCAGCGTATCTTTCTTGCTTCGTATATCCTGGCGGCGGACGAGGTGGGGACTGAACTGCTTGATGAACTGATGAAGCAGTCCCGCCACGGCCTCGACGTGCGCATTCACGTTGATGCGCTGGGCTCAAGCAGCGTTCTTACCCGAAAGCACCGACGCCAGCTCAGAGCCGCCGGCATCCGTCTTCAGCGCTTTCACCGCTGGAGTTGGCGGCAACCGATGCGTTACAACCGTCGCGACCATCGCAAGCTGCTGGTCATTGACGGCAAAACAGCGTACCTCGGCGGCTTCAACATTCATCGCGAGGGTTCAAGGCGCTTCTACGGCCCCCAGCGATGGCGCGATATGCATGTCTGCATCAACGGGCCCCTGGCCACAGTATCTGACACTCTGTTCAACGCCTTCTGGTGTGGTGACACGCAATGGAACCCAGACAGTCACACCGTCGGCGACAGCCGGATCATTCCCAATACAACACGAACCTGTCGCATCCAGCTACGGTGTGCCATCAAAGACCGGTTGGCCAGAGCGTCAGACAGAATCTGGTTGGCGACGCCCTATTTCGTACCGGATCGTGGATTACGCAAACAGCTTGCTCTCGCGGCCCGCCGGGGGGTCGATGTGCGGATTCTGACCACCGAAAAGACCGACTCGACCCCCGCACAATGGGCTGCCCGCGCCATTTACGGAGAACTACTGGAACACGGCGTTCGCATATTCGAGTACACGCCCCGGCTGTTGCATTCCAAAGTACTACTCGTTGACGAAGCCTGGGGCAGCATAGGAACCGCAAACTTCGACTACCGAAGTTTGTTTATTAACTATGAACTGACGCTGATTTCCACAAACGAAGCCTTGAATGGCCAGTTAAGAAACGAGTTCGTAACTGATTTGCTGGATGCCAGTGAAATCACTGGCATCGCCTGGAAACACCGCGGCTTCATGAAAGGCGTGTATGACACGCTTGGCCTGTTGCTACGCAAGTGGCTTTGACGTGGGCCGGCTTAGATCGGGGCTCAACTTGCTTGGTATGCCGAACCAAGGTCCCAGACACCCGGTGCGGCAATGATTAAAGACACAGCGAGTGCTTTGGTGCGAGTCGAGTTAGACCGCCTTGATAATCTCAGACAGCCTATCTCTCACCTCACCCGCAATATGCTTGAGTTGCTCATTTTCGATCGCTGTCATGGATAACACGGGATCAACCGCACTGACTTCAACGCCCTCCGGGGTCTCGCGCAGGATAACATTGCACGGCAACATAGCGCCTACCCGGGGTTCCACGCCAATGGCTTCCCAAGCCATGGCTGGATTGCAGGCACCGAGAATTCGGTAGGCGAGCATGTCCTTGTCCAGTTTCTTTTTCATGGTGGCCTTAACATCAATTTCTGTCAGAACCCCGAAACCCTGATCGGCCAGGGCCTTGCGGGTTCGCTCATCCACTGTCTCGAAATCCACATTCTGAATTACGCGATTCATTGTGTAAGACATATACATTTCCTTTTCTTTGGGTAAACCGAGTGAGGCCTATAGTAGCCAGCCCTTCAATATCAACACCTAACCTTTTCAGAACCCATAGCGTACCCCCAGATACAGGTTATTGTTGTCCTCAAACTGACCGAAGAAGGTTTCCTCCTGGGCGCCGAAAAACAGGTTTCCGCCGGCTTCAACAGAGAGATGGTCATCAACCTGATAGCCCACCCGGGGGCGCAGGTACGCGTCCCGGTCCGAGGGCGAGTAGAACAGGAACAACGACCACTCCAGATTCTGGCTGTGTGTCAGCCATGTCAGCCGCTGGGTGAGGACGTGGCGATTCTCGTCCCGCACCGGGGCACCCGGGGGCAAGGCCCGCCGGTAGGCCTCAAACTCGCCCATGCGCTCAAGGTAGTATTGCAGGCCCAGGGTCAGGTTACGGGCAATTTCCTGCTCATAGCCGAGCAGCAGGCGCAGCTCGCTGTTGCGTACTGTGGGATCGTCGCCATCGCGGTCTGCGCGGGAATCGTAATAGCCCAGCTCGACGTTGCCGATGCCGGCCCCCACCGGCCCGCGCAGGCTGGCGCCGAGCACCGACAGCGGAGGAAACCTGGCCCGACCGCTGGCCGGATCAGCCCCGGCCGGGCTCTTCCAGAAGCCGTCGTAGCCGTAGAGCGCGACCTCGTAGGCGCCAAGGTTACGGTACAGCCGGGCGGCCCACTCGTCGTCTTCGAACGCGTCCGCCGGGCGGCCCGCCAGTACAACCGCATTGCGCCCGGTCAGCCGCCCTTGCCCTGTGTTGAAGAAAGAGAGACGGCGACCGTCGATGAAGCGATCCGCGTCAAACCGGGGGGTGTAGACAAGGTCAAGATTGGCCCAGCTGGAAAAAGCCGAAACCTTCAGCGCGTCCGAGGGCGCCTTGAGGTACTCCACATCGCGGCCGATAAAAAACGAGACCCAGTCCTTGGGAAACAGATCGTTGATGAACACCAGGTCGCCGGTTCCCCAGGTTAGTATCTGGCGCCCCAGCTTGACATCGGTATCCGCGCTCGGCGAAAACACCAGGCTGGCCTCGCGCAGGTCGAACGCGCCCTCACCCGATTCCAGGTCCACCGACCGATCATCGTCCAGGTCGTCATAGAGAAAATCGCCGGTAAGGCGCAGCGTTACTCCCTTGAAATACTTCTCCGCCTCGAGCTGCAACCGGGTTTCGGCGATGGAGAGATCGCGCTGGTGAGGATCATCGCCCAGCCGGGTTCCGCCGCGGGCCTCCCAGAAGCCGCGCAGACGAAATGGCAGCGCCGCCGCAGCCGATCGGTCGGTGGTCTGTTCTGCTCCGGTCTCACCCCCGAGGCCCGCTGGCAGGGCCGGTTCTGCGGTATCACTGGCTGGCGCACCCAGCCCCTCCGGCAGCTCGGGCGCGGCCGCCCATAGCGCCCCGGGCGCTGCACCGAGAACGATACCCGCCAGCAACATGCCCCAGAGCAGGCTTCTGGTGTTCATCCACGCCCTCCTGCCCTCAGTGCACCGGTGGTCACTGCAAGTACTCCCTCGGTGCCCGGCGCAGATACCGCTCCGAAAACACGTCTTCCGGCAGGCTCAGGTCATAGTCAATGCCGCTGTAGGTCAGCTCCGTAGTGCCACCGTTACGCAGATTCTCCATCCTCGCCTTGACGACCGTGGGGTAACCCTGCACCTTCTCCACCGCCAGCGCGGTGTAACGCCGGTAGAGGTTGTCACTGTCGTCGATATACTCGGTGCGAACCGGCAGGAACGACTGCTTGTGGATATAGACATCGTAGTAGGCGAACTCAACCTCCCCGGGCCTCTTGGGTTTGTTGCGCACTACGTAGTAGTTATCCGTGGTTTCAATCAGCTCATGGCTGTCGGCATCAATACTGCGCCCGGAGATGTCCTCGTAGAAGAAATCCGAGCCGACGAAGCTGGTGCGTTTGTCGGAAGCGGCAATTCGCTTAACCAGATCCAGCGCCGGCAGGTACAGCCAGCGGTCGTCGTCCCGGTCCTGGTGTTTCCAAACCAGCAACGTCATCTGGCTCACATCCGCCGGTCGTCGGAAATAGACATAGTACTTCTGCTCGCCGAGATAGGCGCCCCCCTCAACGGCATCTGTCTCCGGACCGTCTCTCCGCAAAATGGTGAGTTCGCGACTACGGGTACGCCCCTGGCTATCCGTGATGGTCATAGCGACCCTGGCGCGGCCATCACGCCCCTGAAAGTAGGAGACCATATTGGCACGGTTGACAATGCGCTCCACCTCGGGCGCAGCGCCGGCATCCTGGGCCAGGGCAATGGGCGTGATGCCCAATGCCATTGCAATCAGGGCCAGCTTTTGGAACAGGGTAACAAGCCAGTATCTACTCATTGCACGCCTTCCTCTTGCTTTTGCGAATTCGGGACGGCCCTGCGGGCACCGGGAAACAGCCACCGTTGCAGCAGGGTTATCAGCGCCGGCAGGATCAGCAGTGTGCTCAGGCCGGCGGTCAACAGAATGGCCGCGATAAACACCCCCACCGTCTGGTAGGGCACGAGCGGCGCCGCCAGCAGCGGCAGGAAACCAACGCCAAGCACGATGGCGTTGCGGGTTATTGCTCGTGCAGGCTCACCGAACATCGGTGCCACCGAGCGACGCCAGGAGCCGGTCTCGGCCTGAGTGGCGCGGGTACGGGCCAGGAAGTGGATGGCGTAGTCCACGGCGAGCCCCAGACTCAGGGCGCTCAGCACGGCGACCGGCATATCGTAATTCTTGCCGACAATGCCGATCAGACCGTAGATGGCCCCGATGGTCACGGTCAGGGGGATCATGCACAGCAGGCCCCAGAGCAGAGAGCGGAACAATAGGGCCATCAACAGGAGCACAACAACGAAACTGCCGAACAGGGCCATGGCCATGCCGCTGACCATTTTTTCCTGCCAGACGACATTGATATAGTTCAGACCGAACCAGCGTGCCTGGAGCGATGCAGGCGGAGGGTTAGTCGCGATGAAGTCGTTGAGCGCCTCGACCACCCGGCTCATGTCCCGGTTATCGCCGCTGGTGAGCTGAACCCAGATGCTGGCATTCTGGTAATCGGGTGTAACGAAGTGCCAGAGGTCCTGAGGGCGATGGCCATTCTGGTAGGTGAGCAGGGTCTGCGCTACCGCCGCTGGACGGTCCGGAATGCGAAAGGCCTCGGCATCGCCACCCAGAAGTTCGCGGTGGACAGTTTTGACCACATCGGCGACGGAGTTGGACTTGCCGACCACACCGGTCTCGCCCAGCCGCTGCTGCAGCCTGGCGATGTAGCGCAGGACTTCGGGGCTTTTGAAGGTCTCGCTGCGCTGGCGTTCGCCATCGACGAAGGATTGTGCCTCGAGCCAGGCATCGTAGCGCGTGTCAGATGCCGCATCGAGTTGCACCCCGACGCGCTGATCCAGCTCATCGAGAAATGCCTTCGCCGAGTCAGTGTCCCCGCTTACCTCTCTCGCCATGGCACGCAGTTCTTCGAAGACGGCGACGGTCGCGTCTTCCTGCGCCTGCACATCCTTCTGGTGTGATGCCAGGCGATCAAGGAATGTCTGCCGATAGTCGGCCAAGATGACGTCACCACCCTCCGGAACCAACGCCAGATAGGCCATGTAGGTGCCGCCGAAATGTTCGTTGAGTACTCGGTCCGCCACCCGGATGGGATGCTCCGGCTCGAACCACTTGACCGGGTTATCATTGATACGGATCTGGCTGATGCCATAGCTCGCAGCCACCACCACGACCATGGTAACCACCAGCACCGCCCTGGCGTGGCCGACCACGCCCTCGCCGAGGCGATGCAGCCAGCGCCCCATGACTGTATTTCCATCTGGGTCCCCAACGGCGTGACCGAAGCCGGTGAGCCGCCGCTCCGGCATTAGCATGATGTATGCCGGAATAAAGGTTACCGTGCACAACCACGCCAGAAAGACGCCAATCGCGATAAAGATGCCAAACACCTGAACCGGCGGGATCGGGGTGAGTGCCAGTGACGCAAACCCGGCCATCGTCGTCAGGGTTGTGAACAGCATCGGTTTAAACAGTATCCCCATGACCTCCCGGATGGCCCGGCGGCGCTCCCGATGGTGAGGATAGCGGTCGAAGAATTCCGAGAGGATATGCACCGCGTCCAGCACCGCAATGGGCATGATGAATACGGGGATCATCGAGCTCATGATGTGGACGGTGCTACCGCTGATCACCAGCAACGCCATGGTGCTCGCAGCCGCCACCATGGCCACGATCATCGCCGAGGTAATGAGCCGGACGTGGCGGAAGAACCACCACATTGCCAGGAAGATGACCAGCATTGCCAGTGGCGCCGAAATCGCCATCTGGTAGAACATCTGCACACCGAACGTGTCCTCCGCCACGGGCAGCCCGGTGATGTAGACCTGATCGCTGGTATCCTCCCAGCCGGCGACTTTGTCAAGCAGGGCTTCGCGGACTCGGTAACTCATGTCCTTGCTGGTCAGCGGCAGGTAAAGAGCGACTGCCTTGCCATCGGCGCTGACCAGGGTATTGTCGAACAGCGGGATACGTTGCGCCCGCTCAAGAATAGCGAGCGCCTGGTTGCGGGTATCCGGCGGCTCTGGCATGAGCCAGCTGAAACGAACCGAGCCGACCCCCTCTTGCTCGATATTGTCGACCCGAGAGAGCGCGAGCATATCCTCCTCGACCACGCCCTCCTGCCGGCCCGGGTTGTCCGGATCGGGCCACCTGAGCGTACTGGCATACTCTGTCAGCTCATAGAGGCGCCGCAGCGAGCCGACGTTGAATACGCCGTCGGGGTCGCTCTCGTTGACCACACCCACCACGACCATGTCATAAAGCGAGAACTGCTCCTTCATGTCGTCGTGGAAAACGCGCACGGGTTCGTCGCCGGACAGCATGTTCTCTGGGTCGGTATCGATGGTTAGCGGATTAAGCAGACCAAATCGCTCGGGCCAGAGGCTCGGCAACGCCGCCAGCCCCACCAGCATCAGCGTGACGACCACCATGGTCCAAACGGTCAGGCGAGGACGGTCAGTGGCGAACTGTAGCCACGAACTCTCGGTTTTTTCAGACATTTACAGTGCCTCCGTGCGTCAATCGAAGGCGGCGCCGGGCTTCTTGCCCAAGGCCTTGAGGATCTTCGCCAGAGGGCAGAATCCACTGAAGGCAGCCTGCAGCATGTTGGCGCCCACAAACGCGGTGAACCACAGCCAGTAAGGCGAGTGGAGCTGGGAGAGCGCAAGACTTACAAGGATAAAAGATCCTGCGAATGCGAGTACAAGACGATCAATGGACATATCTCTCTCCTGTTATACTAACGCGCTCTAGATCCAACAGATTGCGCGCCCCGTCGAAATTACACGGTATTTGGGTTGTCTGCTTGGCGACTAACTATAAGGAAGCCGAAATTTGCCAGAGGACAAGCAACGCTTAACTTGTTGACCAAGTATGTTTCGGAAAAACTAACATATTCACGAATTCAGAGCTATGAATATATGAATGGCAACCAGATGTCAGAAGCGGCTGATCACGCTACTAACTTGTTAAAAGCACTCTCCGGAAAGAGCAGATTAATGATCCTCTGCCAACTAGTGGAAGGCGAGCGGGCGGTGAGCGAACTCGCCGATACACTGGATATGCGCCAAGCGGCTGTTTCCCAACAACTTGCTCTACTGCGCAAAGATGGCCTGGTCAATGTGCGCCGTGACGGACGAACCATGCGCTATTCTCTGGCGGGAGACAAAGCGCGCCGTATCATTGAGCTTCTATATGAACTGTTCTGCGATAACGAAACATTCTAGGGCCCGGAATTATCCATCGCAGGCTTACGGTAATATGGGGTGCATCTATCCATGTAGGCATGAGAATTCGCAGTAAGAAATACATCACGCTGCCTCATCATCGCTGCCGTTATGTGACGCAGCGGCGAGCTGACGCCACCGCCCCCAACGGGGGATGAACATTGGCACCTGCCGCTGGTAGGCACGGTACTCCTCACCAAACTCCTTGAGCACCTGCCGTTCCTCACGCCGAGCCAGCCATGTGTAGACAAGCACGATGGCCGGGAAAAGGCCGACCGAGAATAACGTTGGCCAATGCACCACCCCTTCTCCAAACAGAGCGATGAATAGCCCCGTATATTGCGGATGCCGCACATACGCATACAGGCCGTCTTTCACCAAACGGTTTTCACCTCGCGCCTTGTGGACCTGACGCCACCCCTGAATAAAGAGGCCGATCCCGGTGAACGCGAGCGCATAGCCGAGCAACATTGAGACCAACATCCCGGTTTCGCCCAGCCCTATCAGGGTCGACCACAGGCTGGCGCTGACATACTCACTGTCGAGGCCAAAAAAACGCACCAACAGATAAATAGTGAGCGGAAAACCGTACATTTCCGCATAAAGTGCAATGATGAAGGCCTGCACCACTCCGGCGCCGGCCCATTCCCGCCAGTTTTTCGGCGCGAAGTAACGGTAAAAGAACCAGGACACCAGAACGATAACGATCAGTGTGATGCCCCAGGCCCCAGCGTGATTGAACGATTCATTCATAGCATGATTTACCTATATGTCGGGCGGCTAGCTGAATCGGTTGCCGCCCGGATTGTTTTAGTGTGAGAATCAGCACGGTGATCACCAACGCTTTACTTTTCCCCGTAAAGACTGTTGTAAATCGATCCTCGCGCTCCATCGCTACAATGTCGCCTTATCAGCGCCTGAGGAGCCACTTTTTGACAGGATCGCCTGCACTATCGGATGTGCATCACATTTGTTGGCCTGCAGCAGCCCCGATGTATCCAGGGTGCCACCATGGTTTTCATAACCAAACGCCAGCGTCCGGTCAGGTCCGAGATCGAGAGGACGGCAGATTCCCAGCAATGCCTCTGGGCGCATATGGCAGACGAACACTCTGAGTTTTGTATCGTGGGGAAACAGCTCGGCCCTGTAAGAAGTACCAGACTGATGTCCTGACTCGATTGGATCCCGGGGACTCCGGAATCGACCGGGCTCGAGAAGGCAGACCACACCACTCGAAAGCCCTCTCTGAGCCAGCGCTTCGGCAACCTCAAGGCAAACCCGGAGTTGATAGGCGCCGACAGCGATCAACTGCACATCACCGGCTTCACCAAGAGCGATGGCACCATTCCGGAGCAATTGCACAGCCTGACGGCCGTCAAAAACGGCAGGCAGTTTTGCCTTGGGAACCGTCATGGCCCAGAACTGCCCCTGGGTTCGAAAACACTCGTTAAGGCACGCCACAGCACTATTGCAGTCGGGAGGATAGACAACGCGGGCAGTGTCACTCATTTCTCCCATCAGGACTTCGCCGAAGGCCGGGTCCTGATGAGACTGCTCGTTCTTGCCGTTTTCCCAGAGGTGCGACGTCGCAATGACCGGCACGGATAACCATCGGGCGGGCCGACCGAGACTTTTCTGGTGTCGCGCAAAAATAATTTCCTGCCGAAGAGCGCCAATCATTTTCATGGCAAACGCTTCGTAGGACACCACCAGATTCATACCTCCCTTATTACCCAGAGCGGCGCTGACAACGGCCTCCTCATTCAGGGCTGTGATTACCGAGCCGTGAAGGGATTCCGCAAGGCCGGGCTCGGGCGTCAGGGTGCGATGCTTCAGAAGGTCAAGCGACTGGTTCATCTGATTACTACGCAATTCATCCGGGTTCCCCAGGCGAATACGAAGCGCCGGGTTGGCCTTTACAAGGGCAACAAACTGCCGATCAATCGCCACCATGGGCGACTCTGATACCGCCGTTTGCAACCAGACCGGTTCGGGTACAGTTTGCAGCTTGACGTCACGACAACTCAGCGGATGATCCTTTTCCGCAGGCCGATCGTCTGCCCGGTGAGTTGCCAGCACGTCGCGGGCGCCGTGAATCTCGATCTCGGGCACAAACAAACGGGCAATGGATTCGTTAAAGTGCCTGCGCGAGACCTCATCAAATCTCGGTATTGCCGGAAGCGGGGTACCATGCGCCGCGTTTGAACCAGCACCATAGAAACCATAGCCTTTGACCGTCTCGGCAATCAGATAGGGGAGCTTTACAGGGTACCTCATGTGGCCGGCGCTGACCTGTTCGCTGCACGCCTGAAGCCTCGATTCGGCCTCGAAGATGCCCCAGATAAAGGCCGCAGGATCGCGGCCATCAATGAGTATGGGGTAAAAGCCATTGAGCTCCAGGTGCTGCCGGAACCAGTCCGTCCCCCCTTGCAGAAAAATGGTTGACCGTTGATCAATGCGGCGCCCGTTAGCAATCATCACCGGGGTCACCAGGCCACAGTCCTCGGCTCGCCACCAGCGGCTTGCCCAGTCGCTGCCCCGCTGCTCCTCAAATGCCCCATCACTGAGAAACGCGACCAGACGCTCCCCCGGCAGCGGCATGTGGGTGTATTGCAGTTCAGCGAAGCCCAGATATCCGCCCTCGATCAGCCCGCCGGCAGTGTGGGGGTTGACGTGACTGCCCAGGGGAACCCCCGGTGTGCCATCCGGAGTGACGGCGTAGCTGTAAAAGTCACTCACCAGCCGGGACAGCCCCACCTCGTCGAGCGTGTACCGAGCCTGCTGTTCTGGATGCAGATTGCCGAGCAGTATGTTGACGCTTTCGATAGCCGCCACACAGTGCCCCTGCCCCATCAGCCAGCTACGGGTCAGCCCCGCCAACGCGTTG
The DNA here is from genome assembly GCF_036224885.1 of Marinobacter sp. OP 3.4. Classification (NCBI taxonomy): domain Bacteria; kingdom Pseudomonadati; phylum Pseudomonadota; class Gammaproteobacteria; order Pseudomonadales; family Marinobacteraceae; genus Marinobacter; species Marinobacter sp. OP 3.4. The sequence continues at coordinate 6,823 of NZ_JAVVLT010000010.1, read as the reverse complement.
GCGGCCGTGTAGCCAAGATAGGCAGGCACCATGTTCAGCGAACCACCGGTATGCCCCTGAGGATTTTCCTTGAAGTCATCCGCCGCCAGCGGCTGTCCGGACAGGTCCACTCTGCTGGCATAAGTCATGTGGGCTACCAGCCACATGGCCGCGTTGGTGAGGGTGTCTGCAGCCTCGAAAATAATCAGGGCATCGTCGAGCGAGTCATAACGCCCGGCACAAACGAGTTCCTGGCACAGGTCGAACACGCGCACCTGGGTCAAATCGGTATGTTCGATCACCCCGCGCCCTTTTGCCCAGTTGGCAAACTGGGGGTAACGCTGCCGGTATTGGGCAGCACGCTGCTGGATTCGATGTGAATCCTCAATGGAATAGCCGTTCATGATCTCTCCCTGATAACTCTACTGACGTTAATGGTGGCCTACTAGAAATCCTCGCCGTAAATATCCGGATTACCCCGGGTATTTGCCCGGTCTCACATCAAAGACGCAAAATGGATTGGTAGCTTGCCACCTCCACCTCAAACCGGGTGTTCTGACGCAAGTGATCCTTCATGGCCTCCAGCGCATCAGGGTCTCCATGAATCAAGTTGATCGGCGTTTCGGGGGCTAAGTCACTTTGAGCCAGCCACTGTTCAATCTCTGTGAAATCTCCATGCCCGGAAAGCCCACTCAACACCTCCAGCCGGGCCTTGACCGGAATCCAGTCGCCGTGGATCTTGATCCTTTCCGCTCCATCAACCATTTTGGCGCCTCGTGTCCCCCCTGCCTGATAACCGGCAAAGATAACGGTTGTACGGTGCTGGCCGAGGAGACGTTTGAAGTGATGAAGAATGCGACCGCCCGTTGCCATACCGCTGCCTGCAATAATTACGTGCGGGTAGGCCTGGTCAGCCAGCGCCTTGGAGTCTTGGACGCTGCGGCTATAGTGAACGGTGCTGCACATTTCATGGCATTCTGAACTGCTCAACCGATGCTGATCTTCGTAGCGGCAGTAAATCTCAGAAACATCAATCGCCATGGGGCTATCCAGATAAACTGGCAACCTTGGAATTCGTCCCGCCTTCATCAGGTCGGTGAGCATATGCTGCAAGACCTGCGCTCTGCCCACGGCAAAGGCCGGAATCAGTATATTGCCCCCTTTGTCGACCGTTTCGTTAACGATGTCCGCCAGTTGTGACAGCAAATCCACGTCTTCGTGGCGACGATCGCCATATGTTGATTCCAGCATCAGCATGTCGAGTGCTGGCAGGGGTGCCGGTGGCCTCATGAAAATATCATTGAGGCGGCCCACATCGCCGGAAAAACCGACGCATTTACCTTCCGCCTCGATGATGACACAGGCCGCCCCGAGAATGTGCCCGACCGGTCGCAGATGAAAGCGTATATCACCGAGCTGGATCACTTGGTGAAAGTCCACCGACTGAAACAGCTCCATGCAGGCTTCTGCATCCTCCTGATCATACAGGGGCTCCGGATTCTCATGCCTGCTCAGCTTATGGCGGCCGAGGTAATGTGCCTCCTCTTCCTGAAGATGGCCGCTATCGGCCAGCAATATGCTGCATAGCTCTCGGGTGGCATGATGGGTATAAACCGCCCCCCGGAAGCCCTGCTTGTACAACACGGGGATGTAGCCTGAATGATCCAGATGGGCATGGGTCAGAAGCACGGCATCCAGCGAGGCAATATCGAGCGGCAACGGTTGCCGGTTGCGCTTTCTCAGCCACTTGTACCCCTGAAACAGGCCGCAATCGACCAATACACGTGTCTGGCCGGTTTCAACCAGGAACTTGGAGCCGGTCACGGTTTCCGTGCCACCCAGAAATGTAATGTTCATCGGCGCTCATCCTCCACCTGATTGAGAAAATGCCTGACCGGCGGCACCAGCAACTCGCTGACATCGATCTCATTGCTGCTGTGTGGAACCGTGTTGGTGGTCACCAGCGTCTGCAGGCCGGTACCCAGAAGGTAGGTGTCCGAGGCCTCCGCAAAAATGCCATGCACCGCCGCACACAGGATGGCCTCCGTGCCTTGTGCCTTAAGTGCCCTGACACACTCGCCAATGGTGCGGCCGCTGGAAATAACGTCATCAATGATGACGGCTTTCCGGCCGTTATACGCCGAGATATCCGGCAAGGTGACTTCAACGCGCCGGTCACCCAGACGCTGCTTGGTGCCAATGACATAAGGATGGTTACTGGCCTGCGCGATACTTGATACCCATTGCTCACTTTCCGCGTCCGGACCTACCAGCAACAGACCGTTTTGCCCCCGTAGCCAATCCGCCAGCGCCGGTGCTCCCTGAACAACTTGCGTGGGTATGCTGTAGATTTCGTCAAGAGACTGGTACCTGTGCAAATGTGGATCAACGGTGATCAGCCAGTCGATATGTAAAGACAAAGACTGGGCAAACACCCTGGAAGTGACCGCCTCCCCTTCTTCGAAGCGTCGATCCTGGCGCATATAGCAAAGATAGGGCGCCACCAACCCAATCGACCTGGCACCGAGTTCCCGGAGAGTTTCAAAGAGAAACAGGAGAGCAAGGTATTTGGTGTCTGGATGCGTTAGGTCGGCCAATATTACGCAGTTCGCACCTTTGACTGATGTGAGCACACGTAAGTAGGACTCACCATCAGGGAACCTCCGCACCTCCAAACTTCCCGGCTCCAGATTGAGCCGATCACAAAGTTTTTCCCGTAATGGATGGGGAGCAAGGCTGAACAACACACTTTTTTCAGTAATGCCCACAATCATTCCTCTCGCTTTACAGTGAAGATTGCCGGCCCCATATCGTTAAACGCCAGCGCATAATCCTGCTGCCCCGGACTGTCACTGAGCAATTCATAGAGAGGCTCTCCCTTAGTGACTCTATCACCGACGGTCGCCAGTAGCCGCAGCCCTGCGGTAGAGCTGGCAGGTGCGCCTGCCAGCTTGGCGACACGGGCAAGCCGACGATTGTCGATAGACACGATTGTTCCGGATTCCGAGCACAGAACTGGGCGCCTAAAACGGGCTTCACCTAAGCTCCTCTGCCCTCCCTGAGCCTCTGTTATACGCTTGAACTGCCCCCAGGCAGAGCCGTTTTGAAGTAGTCGTTCTGCTTTGACCATCCCCTCTTTCACGCCACGACCATCAGCCAGATCGAACAAATGGCCAGCCAGCATGATGGCGCGGCTCCGTAGATCCTCCGGCGCACCCCGCTTTCCCTGCAACACGGCCAAAACATCACGGGCCTCCTCTGTCGGCCCGATCCCTGCACCAACCGGCTTGCTGCCGTCTGTCGCGATGCAGCGTACCTTCAGCCCACAGGCCGCCCCAACGCTTGTGAAAAGAGAGGCCAGCCGGTCGGCATCGCCGGGCGTTCGAACCTTGGCCGTCTCCCCCACCGGAATATCAATCACCGCATGGGTGGAACCGGCAGCAATCTTCTTGGACAGCACCGAGGCCACGAGCTGGCCCTCACCATCAAGGTCCAGCGCTCTCTCGATGCGAATCAACAGGTCATCAGCCGGGCTGAGGTTCATCGCCCCACCCCAGGCGAGACAGGCACCGGTTTCTCTGACCACACGGCGAATCTCGTTCAGCCCAAGCCTCACATTGGTCAGCGCTTCCATGGTGTCCGCTGTTCCCGCCGGTGAGGTGATGGCACGGGAGGAGGTTTTAGGCATTACTAAGCCTGCTGCGCTGACGATCGACACAACCAGCGGCGTGGTCCGGTTGCCCGGCAGGCCTCCAACACAGTGTTTGTCGAACACACGATCCACGCCTGGCCAATCGAGCTGTTGTCCGCAATTCACCATCGCCTGGGTCAAAGCAACAATCTCATCGAAACCTAATCTGCCACCCGCACAAGCGCTCAGGAAACAGGCTATTTCGACATCGCTGTATTTGTGTGCGGAGATATCGGAGACAATGCGGGCCATCTCAGCCGGAAGCAAGCTGTGTCCGAATACTTTCCGACGAACCAGACTCAAGGATTCGATATAGGGCGCATGATGTACTGAAACCAGGTCAGACTGAGCCACCCCGAGCCGCTCTATGGCGATATCTGAAAGCCCCGCATACCCTTTGGGAACCGTTTCATCAGACGAAATATTGAGAGTTGCGATGATGGAACGTCCCTGCGAGGAAATTCCCACCCTGGAACTGGCGGCGAATCCTTCTGAAAGGCACACATCACAATCATCACGCATGTAGACGACAGGCTCCTGATGAGTATTGATACCCATCTTGAAAACCCGTAACTGACTGGAAGACGCCACCATGTATCAACATCCTTTTCTGCGTCGAAGAATAATTTCAGTGTTCTGATCAGAGGTCGTTCATACGCCCTATCTGCCTGGCCAATCGCATAGCTTCGTTCTCTTCCATGGTTAGCAACGATTGCAGTAATTCTTTCGCCTCGGGAATCTCGGCTTTGTCGGCCATGGTGCGATAAAGGTCCTCTATCTGATCATGGAAATCGAATACTTCTCTGCATATGCCCTCAAAATCCAGCTGTGCGTAGGGCTCATCGCAGGTTCTGTGGGTCTTAATGGGATGGTGAGACAGGTAGTCGTAGACCCTTGTCTCCAATGCTTTGAAATCGCCCTGCGACTTGAATTCATTCACGATACGTTCCATTTCCGATTCATGGGTCGCCAGATAGTCCAGCAGCGCCCGTGCTCGCTCCTCTTCATTCTTCGTAGCGCAATGTGACATACACCTTGCAAGGTGAGCATGCAAATCCCGTGTCCAGCTAATAAGTTCTCCAAAGGTTTTGATGTCCATTTACCCGTTCCCCCTTGTTGTCATTAATCATGTCAGCAAACAGCAATTACCTACCACTTAAACTCATAAGCCTGAATTCACACTGAAAAACCCCAACAAAAGATGCAAAAAGAGTCGCTCAATAGCGTGGGCTTGATGAACATCAATTTTTCCAATTGGAAGTGTTCGTCTACCCTAAGCCGTCCAGTTGGGTGCGCTTTAACAGGAGTGCATTTACCGCAACAAGAGCGGAGCTTCCAGACATTGCGAGCGCCGCTACTTCTGGGCTTATCACCAACGGATAGAACACGCCTGCCGCCGCGGGAAAGGCGATGACGTTATAGCCCACCGCCCAGAACAGGTTCTGGTGCATCTTGCGCAGGGTAGCGCGCGACAGCTCGATGGCGCCGAGCACGTCGTAAGGATCGCTCTTCATAAGCACTACGTCAGCGCTTTCGATGGCCACGTCGGTGCCGGCACCAATGGCAAAACCTACCTCCGCCTGGGTCAGTGCCGGGGCGTCATTGACACCGTCGCCCACCATGCCAACCTTCTTGCCCTGAGCCTGGAGCTCCTTGATCTTGTCTGCTTTCTGCCCCGGAAGGACATCGGCGATCACCATCTCAATGCCGAGTTCCCGGGCGATGCGCTCGGCGGTGGCCTGGTTGTCGCCGGTGAGCATCGCCACCTCCACCCCGCGTTCACGCATCTTTTTGACCATTGCAGTAGCGGTGGGGCGCGGCGCATCGGCAATGGCGATAAGGCCGACCAGCTTCCCGTCCTGGGCGACGTGCACCACGGTCTGACCCGCGCTCTGCAGACGCGCGGCCTCGTCCTTCAGGCTCGCCATGTCGACCTTCTCTTCGTCCATCAGCCGGCGGTTGCCGAGCAGCACGGTCTTGCTGCCAATCTCCGCCCGCGCGCCCTTGCCCTCGATGTTGGTGAAGCCGGTCAGCGGATCGAGCTGCAAGCCTTCGGCCTTACTTTGTATCGCCTTGGCCAGAGGATGGTCCGAGCCCTGCTCCACCGTCCCCGCCAGTGCGAGGACCGCCTCCTCGGTGCTGCCCGCCACCACGACCACCTCGACCACCTGCGGCTCGCCCATGGTCAGGGTGCCGGTCTTGTCGAAGACCACAATATCCAGCCGGGTGGCATCCTCAAGTGCAGAGGCATTCTTGAACAAGATGCCGTTCCTGGCGCCGAGGCCGGTGCCCACCATCACGGCCATGGGCGTGGCAAGGCCGAGGGCGTCCGGGCAGGCGATGACAAATACGGTGATGGTCAGGGTCACGGCAAGCAGCAGGCTTTCGCCAATCCACCAGAACCAGACGGCAAAGGTGAGCAGACCGATCACGATGGCAATCACCACCAGCCACTGTGACGCTTTGTCCGCCAGCAGCTGCGCCGGAGCCTTGGAGTTCTGCGCCTCCTGAACCAGTTTGACAATCTGTGCCAGGGCCGTATCGGACCCCACCTTGGTGGCGCGATACCTGAAACTGCCGCTCTTGTTAATGGTGGCGCCGATCACCTTGTCGCCGGGCTTTTTTTCCACCGGCATGGACTCGCCGGTGAGCATGGACTCATCCACCAGGGAGTCGCCCTCCAAGACCTCACCGTCCACCGGAATCTTATTGCCGGGGCGGATCACGACGATGTCGTCCTTCAGAACCTCAGCGGTGGGAACCTCCCGTTCCTGGCCATCACGCAACACAGTGGCCTTGGGCGGCGCGAGATCCATCAGCGAGCGGATGGCGTCCGAGGCACCGGCACGGGCGCGCATCTCCAGCCAATGGCCGAGCAGGATGAACACCAGCAGCACCGCCACCGCCTCGAAAAACTGCACACCCGGGAAAAAGAGCGTGGAACCGACGCTGAACAGGTAGCCAGTACCCACCGAGAGAACGACCAGCACAGCCATGTTGAGCACGCCGTTTTTCAGCGCGCGCCAGGCGGCAACAAAGAACGGCCAGCTTGGCCAGAGCACGGCGATGCTTGCCAGTAATAGCAACCACAGGTCTAGCCCGGATTTCTCATGAGAAGGCAGTAAAAGGAAGGAAGAAGCGGCTTAAAGTGGT